>JAPLGI010000068.1 GCA_026390245.1 Caldisericota bacterium | reverse complement strand
TCCGGTCGAACAGCATCCGTCGATTTCGAGGAGAGCGTCCTTCAGCTGAACATGGCCGCCAAGGCGGAAGAGCAGGCCATGAATGCTCTAGTCCTCACGCTCACGAGACTACCGGGCGTCAGTCGAGTCCGGATCCTGGTCGGCGGTCACAGTGTGCAGAGCTTGTTTGGACACATGGATACTGAAAGTCCACTGTATCGGCTGGATGGACGCCTGGAGGCTGGAACGGCTCTCGCCCTCTACAGCCTGACCGAAGTGGACGGGGACAGGCTTCCGGTCTTGACTGTGTATCCACAGAAGCAGGCGCTCTCGGGACGCAACGTCACGATTTCGCAATCGATCACCCAGATGGCAAATCCGCCTTCAGGCGACACTTCATTTGTCCTCGCGGGTACCACTGTCAGCTCCATGGTCCTGCAAGCCAACTCGGGGACACTCCTTCTGTCTCTTGCCATGACTTCTGTGCCTCAGGACCGGGCGGCCGAAGAGCTCATGATCGAACAGCTGCGGCTGAGTTTGACCGAATTGCCATCCGTCATGTCCCTGAAGATTGGGATCAATGGGTCTGTTGCTTTTCTGCCAGGAGGGTACTATATAGGCAATCCATTCTTGCGATAGGAGGAAGAGCATGGCGACAGACAGGACCGAATTCCGGCTGCTGGCAGGGGCTCTGGTAGCTCCCCAGCACCTTGAGAAGCTTCAGAAGCTGGGTATGACTTCTTCGCTGTTTGAAGACGGCGATCTCAGGATTGTCTTCGATGCATTTCAATGGTACTGCTCCAACCACAAGGGCGAGGGAGCCAGGGTAGATCTTCCGCTGTTCACCGCCTACCTGACGGAAGAACGCCACGTGACACCCGCTGTTGCGATGCTAGTGGGGAAGCTGACTGACGCCGGCGGCGAGGAGATGACGACACTGATCGAGCTCCTGGATCGGTTGAAGACGAGGGCAGCGCGTCGGAAGCTGCGCACGATCGCCGACAACATCAACAGCTTCACCGAGGCCGAGAAACAGGGAAGGCGTGTGGAGGACTTCGCGGCCGAGATCTCCGAGCAGCTGCGCCAGGTGGCCCGCCTTTCCTCTCAAAACAGGCAGGAACCCATCCGTGACGAGCTGCTTCGATATGTCGACGAGGTCCGCACGAGAGAGAAGAACCGGCCTTCCATCATGGGAATGAGCATTGCTCCCTACGACAACCTGAACATCGCTATCTCGGGTCTGCGTCCTGGCTTCTACTATGCACTCGGGGGAGCCCCGAGGAGAGGCAAAACGAACCTCATGCTGCGGCTTGCCACGCTGGTTGCGCGCAACGAGAAGATTCCAGTCCTGTACTACTCCTACGAGCAGACAAGGCGAGTCCTCCTGACCCGCGTCCTGTCCCAGGAATCACTCATCAACCCTCTCATCCTGCAGTCTGGCGACATCAGGACACAGGCGGAACTTGTCACGCGCTTCAACAAGGGAATCCGCGAGGCGTCCGCCTACATGGACAACTTCTATCTCTTCGAGGGAGATCGGCAGGATACCATGGAACACATCCGCAGCGTTGCGTATGGGATCATGGACGCGCACCATGCCGATCATTGCGCCATCTTCATCGACTACCTGCAGAAGGTGCCAACAGTCAACCCGTATGCCAGCCTGCAGAAGCAGGTCGACGAAGTGTCTGGGCTCATCGCACAACTCTCAACCGAGCTGCAGTCCCCCATCGTGGCTGTTTCGTCGTTCGACAAGGACGGCTGCCGCCTCGACAGCGAGACGTCAAAGGACCGGCCCACGATGTTCAACTGCACGGGCGGTGGCGACATCGAGTACGACGCGGACGTGGCCCTCATCGTTGTCAAGGACTACCACGACACCGCCCAACTTGAAGAGAAGATCGCCAACGCGGTGCGTGAAGGCGGAGTGAACCCGCACCATATTCCCCACTTCGACATCCTCAACTTGTTCATTGACAAGAACCGGGACGCTCCCGAGGGAGGCAACATCATTGTCCAGTTCCTCTTCCTGATCGAAGATAACCAGATGGTGGAACTAGGCTACAAGGATGTCGAAGAGCGCTACTCCTATGCCAAAGCCGGCAAGATCTTTGAGTGGCTTCTCGACCGTGGATACCTCGAGGCGGTCGGCCCGGGCGAGCACTGATCTCTCCTGTAACCTTCCTTCTCCTGTCACCGTACGCCAGGTGAACACGTAGAGTAATCGACCGCGGAGAGGAGCAGGTGGATGGAAGCAGTGGCTGACCGCGAGCTCTTCGCGCAGTTGATGGTGGAGAGCGAGCGTCCTGTGTACGCGTTTCTGGCGAGCAAGGTCCGGGAAAGGACAGTGGCGTCAGATATTGCACAGGAGGCCTTCTTTCTGGCATACAGGCGATTTGACTCGTATGACAGAAGCCGCCCTTTTCTCCCGTG
>JAPLGI010000212.1 GCA_026390245.1 Caldisericota bacterium | reverse complement strand
CACCGCGTTCGAAGCCACCATATCTTGCAAATCCCATCATGAATATCATTTCTCCTTTCTTCGGGGCGCCTTTGCGTCCCTGCATGTGTTATACGCAGCATACAGAGGTTTCGTACATGCGATTGTGAAGGGGAGACGACTGACAACAGCAGATTGGCCTCCCGGGCCGCAGTCAGGGATCGGTGACGGTTGGCCGAATTCTACGACAGTATCCTGCAAACGTCAGCAATGTCCTGGACGGACATCAGCCGTGGCCCGTACTGAATGTAGGCAAGCAGGCGCGCTGCGGGAACAATGGCTACATGGGCTCCGCCAGACCGCGTCGGCACGGCACCCTCGGATGCGACGATCGACCGTACGATCTGGCCACAGCCCTCGTCCTTCAGGATGTGGGTGCACAGAAAGGATCCCTTTGCAACCTGCAGTATGGGATCCGCCTCCTCGCCGGCGGCGATGGCCGTGCGACTCCAGCTCCTGGTCTCGATGGCATAGATGCCTGCAGGGCCAATGAGCAGGTGATCCAGCTGCGCCGTCTTCAGGTAGCCGCCCTCGAACGGGAGGTCGTGTTCCGAGTGCAGGTGGAGGTCGTTGATCAGGACGAACTCGTCCGTCAGCGTGCTGAGCGTTCTGATGACGGTGCGTTCTGCAATGGCATTGGCAAGCGTAGCAGAGTGGGCGATGGCCTCGATCCCCAGGGCGATGCAGCGGGCGCCTTCCACGCGTCTCGCCACCTCGGTCTCGCGCCCATCGAGGAAGTCCTGGAAAGCGCGTTGAGTCGGGAGGACAGCACGTGACCGCATCCGTATCTGCGCGCGTTCCTGGGCTTGCAGACTGAGGCGGGACAAGCCGATCCATGCGCGAGCTGCCACGGGGGTCGCTCCCGACGGTGACTTGCCAAGCCGGGCGGACAGGCGTGTCAGGTCCCGCTCGTATTGTGCTCGGATGCGTGCGATGTCCTCGGCGGCAGCGGAACGCTTCTGTTCCAGGTCATGTTCCAGCTTGGCCTGCTGCAGTGCCAGATCGTCGCGGGCCAGCGTCTCCTCCTCGTACAGCACTTTCTGGGCGCGCGCCAGCTGAATGCCGACGTCGGACGGCTCGTTCACGACGATGCCGGCCGTTCGTGCCATTGCAAGCACCTCTTTCCATGCACCGCTTGCACCGATGACTATCGCCACGCGTCAGCCTCTCTGCTCATGATGACAGTATATGCATGGACTGGCCGCTTCGTCAACCGGATGCCAGAGGATGCCCATTCGCGAGACTCGACCAATCTGCGGAACTGAAATCAACTGATGCCATGCCGGTGAGAGACTCGACTGTTTTCCTGTTCGCGTGGCGTCAGTCGTCTTCCCCTTTTGTGCTGTGTCGCAGGAACAGCTTGGCGATTTCCGTCGCCCACAGCGTCATGGACGCCATGGCGACCCCGATGCCAAGGTCGAGCCCCGACAGGGACTCGGTCTGGAAGATCCGATGCAGCAGTGGCACGTAGATGAGCACGAGTTGCAGCGCGAGCGAGCCAAGGACGGCGTAGACCAGGTTCCAGTTGGCGTGCAGTTTGCGGCTGAACGCGGATTCACGGAGACTGCGTGCGTTGAAGGCCTGGAAGAGCTCTGCAAGCACGATGACGGTGAATGCCATGGTACGGGCTCGGATCAGACTGCCATGTTCGACGCGCAGGACGACGATGAATGCTGCCAGCGCGCAGAGGCCGATCGAAAACGCCTGGATGAGCAGAATCGTGGTCCGTGTCCTGCTGAGGAGGAGCGCATCCGGTTTACGGGGCCGGCGCGCCATGAGTCCTTCTGCAGGAGGGTCGATGCCGAGCGCGAGGGCAGGCAGCCCATCGGTCACGAGGTTCATCCAGAGGATCTGCACAGGGATGAGCGGCGCGGACTGCCCCAGCACGGAGGCCAGGAACATCAGGATGATTTCACCCAGGTTGCAGGACAGCAGGTAGTGCACGAATTTGAGAATGTTGTCGTAGATGGCCCGGCCTTCTTCCACTGCGGCGACAATGGAAGCGAAGTTGTCGTCGGTGATGACCATGTCGGCGACTTCTTTGGTGACGTCTGTTCCCGTGATGCCCATGGCAACGCCGATATCGGCTTCCTTGATGGCTGGAGCATCGTTGACGCCGTCGCCCGTCATGGACACGATCTCACCCCGTTTGCGCCACGCCCGGACGATCCGAAGCTTGTGCTCGGGAGCAACCCGCGCGTACACGGCGACCTTGGGAAGCTGCTCGTCGAATGCCTCGTCGGACAATTCGTCCAGTTCCCTTCCGGAGAGGGCTTGTGACTCGTCGTGGTAGAAGCCCAGGTCGCGCGCGATGGCCACCGCCGTTGCCTTGTGGTCGCCGGTGATCATGATGGTTTTGATGCCCGCATCGGCGCACTCAGTCATGGCGGAACGGACCTCGTCGCGTGGCGGATCCATCATGGCGATGAGTCCAAGGAACGTCAAGTCGCGTTCTACTGACTCCGGCGCGAGTGCGCTGCCGTCATCTCTTGGACGACTTTGAGCGACAGCCAGTACGCGCAGGGTCTGTGTAGCCAGTGCCTCGTTGGAAGTCAGGATGTGCCTCCGCCGGTTCTCGCCCAGCGGGACGACAGCCCCATCCACGAGCGCGTTGGGACAGAACCCCAGGACGACGTCCGGGGCTCCCTTGGTGTAGACGACAAGTCGGCCGCCCTCATCCCGACGGATCATCGACATGCATTTGCGCCGTGCATCAAAGGGCAGTTCGGCGACGAGCGACTGGTCTTCCCATACAGATGCCCTGTCGACACCCGCCTTCTGCGCGGCGACGAGCAGGGCGCCCTCGGTCGGGTCTCCCACGACCGACCACGCTTCATCCTCATCCTGGTTGAGATTTGCGCCGTTGCACAGGACGGCGGCATACAGTGCGGCCATGAGATCGTTCCGTGCACTCGGGTCGACATCGGTGCCGTCTATCTGGATGGTCCCCGTCGGCTCGTAGCCAACTCCCGTCACAGTATAGGTCGCATCAGGCGTGACGATAGCACGGACTGTCATCTCGTTGCGGGTCAGCGTACCAGTTTTGTCAGTGCAGATGACGGTCGTGGCGCCCAGTGTCTCGACCGAGTGGAGCTTGCGCACGAGGGCATGGCGCTTGACCATCCGCTGGACACCCATCGCGAGGGCGATGGTGACCACAGCGGGAAGGCCTTCCGGCACAGCAGCCACGGCCAGTGAGACGGCGACAAGCAGAGTGTTCATGAAGCCGCCGCCGTGCAGCATCTCGGCTGCGAAGACGATGGCGACCAGACCCAACGAAACGATGACGAGCTGCTTCCCCAGAAGGTCCAGCTTGCGCTGCAGTGGCGTGGCTTCCTCAGGGATCTGCTGGATCATGCCCGCGATGCGTCCTAGTTCCGTCTGCATGCCGGTCGTTGTAACGACCGCATGGGCTTTGCCTTCAACGACGGAGGTCCCGGTGAATAGCATGTTGCTACGATCGGCGATCGGCGTGTTCTGGTCCTGCAGTGTGGCTGCCTCCTTGCGGATGGCTGCGGCCTCGCCGGTCAGCGACGCTTCTTCGGTGGCGAAATTGGGGGTCGGCGACAGGATGCGTGCGTCGGCCGGGATGCGGTCACCCGCCTCCACGACAATGACGTCACCCGGGACGAGGTCTTGTGTGTCGATACTGAGGAGATGTCCGTCGCGCAGGACATGGCACACGGGGTTACTCATGCGTCGCAGTGCTGCCAGCGATCGCTCGGCGCGTGACTCCTGCACATATCCGAGCACGGCGTTGAGCACGATGATGGCAACGATGGCAAGCGCATCCACGAGTTCACCCATGACGCCCGAGAGGATGGCGGCTGCCATCAGTACCCAGATGACAACACCCTTGAACTGCCCGGCAAAGAGCCGCCACGGACTCTTGCCCCTGGCTGCCGTCAGCTGGTTGGGTCCCTGCTCCTGCAGGCGCCGCGCCGCTTCTTTAGCTGTGAGGCCGGCATGCGCATCAGTCGACAGCGCTGTGGCGACTTCATGGGGTGTCTGTGTCCATGGCGTCTGCGTTGCCATCTTGTCCAGCAGTACCGGGTGTTCTGTCGATCGTTGTGATGTATCTGTCACACTACCTCCCTGGATTCACCGGGGGACCTGCAAAAAGAGACCCTCATGAGAATCGTCACGGTGGTCTCGCACACTTCGGAATGATGGCCTTCCGGGAGGTACTCCCTCCGTCCTGATGGCAGCCGGGCCTGCGCAGGCAGCTACTCTCCAATATATAAATATACCTGACTCCCTCCGCAGTGTCAAACTCCCAGCGATTCGGAACGCGGACGAGCCCCGGCTTATCACCGGGGCTCGTCCGCCCAATGCATCGTAAATCGAATGGTGCTAGCTTACGGGAATCGTCTTCGTGTCCGTTCTCTGGACCTTCTTGGGAACGGTCAGCTCGAGCACGCCGTTCTCTATGCGGGCGGTAACACTCTCGACGTCGACGGGCTCCTCGAAGTGGAACTCGCGCTCATAGGTCCCGCCCATACGCTCGCGGTACACGGTCTTGAGGGTGTCGCCATCCTTCTTCTCCTCTTCGGATGTCTTCACAGAGAGGCCGTTGTCCTCGGCGGTG
>JAPLGI010000177.1 GCA_026390245.1 Caldisericota bacterium | reverse complement strand
CAGCATGAAGAAGGCCACATAGTCCGAGATGCGCGCCGCCTGCTGGAGACCGTGAGTCACGAACAGGATACTGTAATCAGCCTTGAGGTCGGACAGGAGCTCTTCGATAATGGCCGTCGACTTGGGGTCGAGTGCGCTGGTCGGCTCGTCGAACAGCACGACTGCCGGTTCCATGGCAATCGTGCGCGCAATGCACAGGCGTTGCTGCTGTCCGCCCGAAAGCGATGTTCCAGCCTTGAACAGCTTGGCCTGAACTTCGGTCCACAGCCCGACCTTGTTCAGCGTCGTCTCCACGATCTGGTCGGCCTTGTCCCGCGACAGCCGCTGCCCGGTCAGGCGATAGCCGGCAAGCACGTTTTCGTAGACGGTCATCGTGGGGAAGGGGTTGGGTCGCTGAAACACCATGCCGATGTGCTTGCGGACGTCGACGACATCCATGGTCGATGTGTCGGTGCCCTCGAGCAGGATGGTGCCGGAGAAACGAGCCCCCGGCGTCATCAGGTGCAGTCCATTGAGTGTCCGCACAAAGGTCGTCTTGCCGCAACCGGAGGGGCCCATGATGGCGGTAACGCTCTTCTTCGGGATGCGCGCCGAGACGTCGAACAGGACCTGATCCTTGCCGAACCAGGCATTGACCTTCTGGGTTTCGAGAACGATGGCAGGTTCTTCCATGAGTGCCTTCCTTATGCCTTCACCCGCAACACGCGGGCGATGAGATGTTTGGCGCCGTACTGGAGCAGCAGGATGAGCAGGACAAGAACAAACGCGGCGCTCCAGGCCTGCTGCTGGAGGGCGGGATACGGGCTGCTGGCGTAGATGTAGATCTGGAGGGGCAGGGCGGACATCGGGCGCAGCATGTTCCACTCGATGTAGCGACTGCCGAAGGCCGTAAACAAAAGAGGCGCGGTTTCGCCGGCGATACGGGCCATGGACGTGAGCAAACCCGAGGTAATGCCGGCCGCTGCGGTCTTGATGCTGACATTCCAGACCACGCTCGACCGTCTGGCTCCAAGAGCATACGCTGCTTCCTTCAGGCCCGAGGGGACCAGGTTGAGCACTTCCTCGGTAACGCGCGCGGTTGTCGGTACAAACATGAAGGCGAGCGCGATGCTTGCGGACAGGGCGGAGTAGCTGCGGAACCGAGCTACCAGGAACGTGTAGCCGAAAATGCCGATGACGATGGACGGAACACCCTGAAGGGCGTCGGCGCACAGGCGCACGATGTCGGCGAACCGCTGGCTCCGGTGCTCAGCGACGTAGATGCCGGCAAACATGCCAAACGGTGTCCCGATGGCGGCCGCCACGAGGGTGATGAGAAACGTGCCGACAATGGCATTGAACACGCCGCCGCCGCCCTCCCCCATCGGGGCGGGGGCTTTGGTGAAGAAGTCCCAGTTCAGATACTTGACGCCCGAGATGAAGATGTGCCACATAATGACCACGAGTACGGCGATGAGCAGCAGAGCCGATGCGGCGACCAGTGCTCCCATGAAGCTGTTCTTGAGCTTCCGGAGTGTCATTGCTGCACCCCCCGTCTCAGGATGATGCGCGCCACGATGTTGATGATGATGGCGATGACGAACAGGATGAGGGCAAGCTGGACGAGCGACGCAATGTAGACCGGCGACGTGGCCTCCAGGAACTGGTTGGCAATTGCGGAAGCGAGCGTATTGGCCGGGTCAAAGAGCGAATGTGGCAATCGCATGCCGTTGCCGATGACCATGGTGACCGCCATCGTTTCACCCAGCGCACGGCCAAGCGACAGCACAAGGGCGCCGACCGTGCTCCTGCGGACATACGGGAGTTCCACGTTCTGGATGGTGTCCCACTTCGTAGCCCCCAGTGCGAGTGCCCCTTCCTTGAGCTCGGTGGGGACGACCAGCAGCGACTCCAGGATGAGCGAGGCGCTGAACGGCAGGATCATGATGGCCAGCAGCAGGATGGCTGCCAGGAGGCCGACGCCGGTCGTTCCGCTGGCGACCAGGGATTCGCTGCCCACCAGCTTCCCAAACCAGACCTCGAACTTGCTGACGAGGGGGACCAGAACGAACAATCCCCAGAGACCGAAGATGACCGAGGGCAGTCCGCCGAGGAGGCCAATGAGATACTTGACCGGTTCGGCGACCTTCTTGCCGGCGTAGTCGGCCAGGAAGATGGCGATGCCCAGCGCGAAGGGGGTCGAGATGAGCAGAGCGCCAAATCCGGTGATGAGCGTCCCGACGACCATGGGCAGAGCGCCAAACTGCTCTGTAACGGGGTTCCACTCGCTGCGCCAGAGGAAGGGAAGGCCAAAGGCGGCCCGGGACGCGCGCGAGGTAACAAACAGCTGAACAAGGAAGAGAACGATGGTCGTGACGAGCGCGATGGCCGCCGTCAGGCCGGCAGCCGTGAAGGCGCGCTCGCGGACCAGCTCCCGCCGGTCGCTATGGGATGGCTGTACCGCCATAGGTCATGGAGCTCACAAGCGCCAGCGCCCTGGTGACAGCAGCTCCTGGCAATCTGGCATAGGACAGGCCCTCGTTGACAGCCTGGCCGTCGGTCAGTATCCAGGTCAGCAGCTTCTTGAGCGCCTGTGCCTGTGCTAGCGTGCGGCCGGCGTAGTTCTGCTCTTTGTACACCAGGATCCATGTGAATGCGCTGATGGGGTAGGCATCTGCCCCCGGACTATTTACGATGACAACGCGCAGGTCGTCGGGAAGGCTGACGGCTGCGGCTGCAGCAGACGATGTGAGGCTCGGCGCGACGAATGTACCAGACGCGTTCTTCAGCGAGGTGAATGGTATGCCGGTCTGGACCGCATAGACAAGCTCAATGTAGCCGATGCTGCCCTTTGTCTGGGTGATCATGCCGGCGACACCATCATTTCCTTTGCCACCGACGCCGGCCGGCCAGCTCACGGACTTCCCGGCGCCGACTGCGGCCTTCCACGCGGTACTGACAGCTGCCAGGTAGTTGGTAAAAATCGATGTCGTCCCCGAGCCGTCCGAGCGGTGGACGACCGTGATGGTGAGGTCGGGGAGGGAGACACCTGGGTTGAGTTTCGCAATCGATGGGTCATTCCACTTGGTGACCGTGCCGAGGAAGATGTTGGCAGTGACGCTGCCATCGAGCTTCAGGGATGGACTGCCATCCAGATTATACGACAGGACGACAGCGCCCACGCAGGTGGGAATGTGCAGGACGGGAGCCCCCATGGCTGCTTCTTCCTGGTCATTGAGAAATGCATCCGAAGCCCCGAAGTCCACAGTTTTGTCGGTCAGCGCCTTGATGCCGCCGCCCGAGCCGATGCTGTTGTAGTTGACGCGGACGCCCGTGACGCCGTCGTAGGTGTCGAACATCTTTGAGTAGAGCGGGTAGGGGAAGGTGGCGCCAGCTCCCGACAGTTCCTTGACTGTTGCGGAACCTCCACCCGAGCCGCAGCCGGATATTGTCAAGGCAGTCACCAGCAGCGTTGCCAGAATCACCGACGAACGACCAAATATCTTCATGCGAGCCTCCCAATGCAGACACATGATTATGTAAACATAGAATAGGACGATACGCAGAGGAGTGCCATCAGTAAATGTTAAGATTGCATTAAGGAGGCAAGAACCCATAGGAAATGCAGACAGCGCTCCTGATATTTCAGTGGGCGCTGTCTGTCCAAGAAGGAGCAATTCAGTCGGGGATTGGTGCCCCGTCGTAGGTCATCGAGATGACCAGTTTCTGTGCCTTCTCGACCGCAGCCTGGGGCAGCTTCCCATAGCCGAGGCCCTCGTTGACGGACTGGCCGGTTGTGAGGACCCAGCTCAGTGTGCGCTTGAGAGCAATGGCCTGGCCAATCGTTCGGCCGGCGTACTTCTGATCACGATACACGAGCAGCCATGTGAATGCTGAAATCGGATAGGCCTGTGCGTCGCTGCTGTTCATGAGGAAGACCTTGAGGTCATCCGGCAGCTGGATCTGGGCAGCCCGGCCTGCCGAAGAGAGGGATGCAACAATGAAATTGCCCGACGAGTTGCGCATCGTCGCATAGGAGAGCTTCGATGAAATCGCATATACGAGCTCAACGTAGCCAATGGAACCCTTGTTCTGCGACACGAGTCCAGCAACACCGTCGTTGCCCTTGCCACCAAGACCCACGGGCCAGCTGACGGACTTGCCGGCACCCACCTTCGACTTCCAGGCGGACACTGTCATGGAGAGGTAGTTGGTAAAGATAGAGGTCGTGCCGGAACCGTCCGAACGGTGAACCGTCGTGATTGCCTGGTCAGGAAGCTTGATGCCAGGGTTCAGCGCGGCGATGCGGCTGTCGTTCCAGCGGGTGATCGTGCCCATGTAGATGTCGCTGATGGTCTTGGCATCAAAGCGCAGTGTTGGGTTGCCGTCAAGATTGTAGGTGAGGACGACAGCTCCCACGCAGGTGGGAATGTGCAGGACGGGGGCTCCCATTGCCGTTGTCTCGGCAACAGTGAGAAACGCATCAGATGCCCCGAAGTCCACGGTCTTGTCGGTCAGAGCCTTGATGCCGCCGCCCGAGCCGATGCCTTGATAGTTGACACGGACGCTGGTTGAGCTGTTATAGACATCGAACATCTTTGAGTAGAGCGGCAGAGGGAAGGTAGCACCAGCTCCGGAGAGCTGGCCGGGAACATCGATGGAGACCACGGGCATGGTGATGGTCACGGTTCTGGTTGTGCCGTTCCACGCCACGGTCGCGCCCATCTGCTCGGAGATGAAGCGCGCAGGGACGAACGTCCTGCCGCCTCGGATGACGGGTGTCGCGTCAAGGGCGACAGCCTGCCCATTGACCAGAGCGGTCGCTGAGCTGAGCGAGAGAACAAGCGTCTTCATCGAGGTGGGACCTTGTGGCAGTCCAAGATTGACCTTTGTGACGGCACCGTTTGCCTGGGTCACGAACGAGACGCCGGCACCCATGTTCTCGGCGACAAAGCGGACGGGAAGCATCGTGCGCCCTTCTGTGATAAATGGAGCAGCGTCGAGCGGTACAGTCGATCCGTCAACGGTTGCCGTGCTGGAGCCGATTGAAAGGACAATAGTCTTGGTTGACGCGGCAGATGCGGCTTGCATGCCGGGGATCACAAGTCCTGCGGCTAACAGGACCACAAGTGCTATCGAAAGGATTCTTCTTCCAGTTGCTGACATACATACCTCCTGGTATTCGATAAACCCCTTGGGGTTTCCGAGTACCAGTCTAGAAAGGCATGTTTGCTTCGTGTTCGGGTCCTGTTCAGATTATGTTAAGTGCAAGGAAGTCCGCTATTTGACCGGCTTTCCCTGCCAAGAGATCTGTCCGAGGAGGGTGGCAGCCGCCTTCCGGGCGCTGTCGGGCAAGCTGCTGTATTGGAGTGGCTCGGCCAGTGACTGACCGTCGCCAAGGATCCAGGACACCAGGTCGTAGATAGCCACAGCCCGCTCGCGCGAGCGACCGTCGTATGCCTGGTCCTTGTAGAACACGAGCCACGTGAAACTGACGATGGGATACGAAGTTGCCCCCGGTCGGTTCAGCAGCGTGCCCTGAAGGTCTGCGGTCGCGTCAGGAGGGACGGCAGCCTGGATGGAGGCAACGCTCGGCAGGACGAATGCTGCAGAGCGGTTGCGCAGAGCGACACACGTCAGGCCCGACTGCACTGCAAAGGTATATTCCAGATAGCCGACGGCACCGGTCGTCTGGCGCAGCATGGCTGCCATGCCCGCATTTCCTTTGACGCCGACGCCGGCCGGCCACGCCACAAGCTGTCCAGCCCCGACCTTGTCATTCCAGGTCTGGTCGGCAGCGGCGAGGTAGGTAGTGAAGATGTCTGTTGTGCCCGAGCCATCTGCCCGGTGCAGGACGACGACAGGCGCGTCCGGCAGCTTCACCATCGGGTTCAGCACTGCGATGCGGGCATCATTCCATGTCCTGACATCGCCGCGGAAGACCGCTGAAAGGAGAGCGGCATCCATGCGCAGTGCCGGGTTGCCCGGCAGATTGACGCAGATGGCCACGGCGCCAAGACACGTGGGGATCGCGAGTACCGATCCGGGCAGGCGCGCCTGCTCCTCAGTGCTCAGCAGGAGATCGGTCGCGCCGATGTCGATCGTCCGGTCCTGCAATGCGCGCAGTGCACCGGACGAACTCAGGGCTCCATAGACAGCTTTCACCTGTGTCTTCTGATACCAGGCGTCGAGCTGCTTGACATATAAGGGCTCGGCAAACGTGGAGCCGGCGACGGCGAGATCCTTGACGGGAGCCCCTGGAGCAGTCTTGCAGCCGGCCGTCACGAACAGAAGACCGCAGATCAGTACGTACGCGGCGATACGCTTGATGTATCTCATGGATCCTCCCTCTTCGTGCTGGATAGTTGTCCAGGTCCTGCGTCAGGCCTGCGGGGCCCAAGGTTCTTGGGGATGCGAATAGCAAAAGCCGTTCCCTTGCCGGGCGTACTCTCGACGCCTATCGTCCCATTGTGGGCCAGGACGATGCGTTTGACGATGGCCAGGCCGAGGCCCGTGCCGGGGCGTCCATGGTCGCTGGCATGGGAGTAGAATCGCTCAAAGATGCGCGGCAGATCCCCGGCAGGGATTCCCTGTCCAGTATCGGAAATGCCGAGGATGATATGGGAATCGTCCGCACTGGCGGACACCGTGATCGCACCAGCTTGAGTGAAGCGATAGGAGTTCTCGATCAGGTTGATGAACATCTGCAGTAGCATCAGGCGGTCACCGTACAGAAACCGACCTTCGCTGTCGACCGAAAACCTCAGGGCGACACCGGTATCGCGCCCCTGTCTATCGAAGAGCTCTGCCAAGTCATGCTGCAGTTCGCTGACGTCCACGAGTTCGATCTCTGGTGCCTTGTTCTCAAGTCGGGAGAGCAGCGAGATGTCGGACGAAAGCGCGATGAGACGGTCGACGTTCCGCTCGAGGATGTCGAGGTAGTGAGCGTTGCCTGGTTCCTCCCGCAGGAGCTCCAGGTATCCCCGGATAGCGGTCAACGGGGTCTTGAGTTCATGTGAAGCGTTGGCGACGAAATCGGCCTTGATGCGCGGCAACGCCATGGCGTCGGTGATGTCCTCCAGGACAACCAGGGCGCGCCGCTTGCGGAACGTCTTCTCATCGAGCCGGTGGACACTGCAGGAGTAGTATCGACCGCGGTCCTCCGTGACGATGGTCTGCGCCTGACGTTCGGCGATGCAGCGATTGATGGCCGCCAGGCATTCGGGGAGTGTCACCAGCTCAGCGACATTGCGCCCGACAGCAGGAAGGGAACCCCCGCCAAAGAGGCGTTCGAACTGCGTATTGGCCGAAAGGACAGTGCTTGAGTCGTCAAGGATGGCAATTGCCTGTGGAACGGCATCGATCACAGCGGACAGCGCCAGCGACTGAGTGTGTTCTCGCCGGGCGAGCTCATCACTCTCCTGCAGCAATGCATAGCTTGCTTTCTGCGCTCGCCCGAGTTCGGTGACGTCGGCACGCATGGCGAGGCCCGCCAGACTCTGCACGGAACGGCGTTCCAGAGCATCGGCGAGGTCCGCAATCGGCTTGGCGGCCATGCGTGCAAGCATGACTGCCAGGAGGAGCCACAGTGCGCTGACGAAGAGCAGAACAGGCAGAGCCCAGGAGAGTGTCCCCGATGTCGATTGCCAGGTCAGGCCGACCGGTGAACTTGCAGCCCCAAAGCCAATGAGCAGGCTTGAGTCCCTTATCGCAACACAGACAGTGCGTTCGCGCTGTCCCGATTCGATGCGGTAAGACACGGCCACGCCCAAACCGGTAGCAGCGGCCTGTTTCACTTCGGGATCGGCGATGCGGCGCGCGACCGAGCCCGGTTCGAAGTTCGAATCGGCGACGGCTGAACCGCCGGCATCCAGAATGGTCAGTCTGAGTCCTGCAGGAAGGTCCCCCTGGACCAATGGGGCAACTGGACTGCCGGCTTGGACAGCTGCGAGATACCTGCTGGACAACAGCAGAGCGGAGGCCTCGAGTCGGCTGGTCTCGTCCAGGTTCGCCTGGGCATGCACGGACACGGCAACGGTTGCCAATGCAGTCGCAAGCACGAGTCCAGCCACGATGAGGATGGTACTCAGCACGCGGAGAGAGTACGGTCGACTTTTGATCACGCATCCTCCTCGACGTAGTACCCGAAACTGCGAGATGTGCGCAGCAGGTGGGCTGCGTAGCTGAGTTTTCGGCGGATGCTGGTGATGTGGACGTCGACGACGCGTTCCAGGGCATCGGTCTCGCCGGTGGCTCGCAACAGGTCTTCGCGCGAGACGACAGAACCCTTGCGCTCAACCAGCAACGTCAGGATGTGATACTCAGCGGGCGTCAGGTCGATCGGCTTTCCGTCCACACTGGCGGTCTTGCGGGTTGGGTCGACAGCGATGGGTCCGGCAGTCATTGTCGTGAGCCGGGACACGGCAGGACCCGCCTGCGCGCGGCGCAGCATGGCGCTCACCTGAGCCACAAGCTCATGGGGGTTGAACGGCTTGCGGACGTACGTGTCCGCTCCCAGGCCCAGCGTGAGGATGACATCGCTCTCGGCAGCCCGGGCACTGCACACGACGATGGGCATGTTGTCACAGGACGGGCGCTTGCGCACCGCCTTGATGACATCGGCACCGGACAGCTCGGGCATCATGAGGTCGAGAATCAGAAGGTCCGGGGGTGTTCTCTGGACGTCGAGCCACGCAAGGAACGCGACCGGGGATGCGAACAGGACCGGCTCCATGGAATCTCTCTTCAGGTACAGGCCGATCAGTTCCCGGATGTCATCCTCGTCCTCAAGCACAGCTATGCGTCTGATGATCTCACCTCCGGGCGTCTCCATCTGCATTGCTGACTCATACTATCAGGACATTGCTGCAGAAAGTCAAGAAACTGCGGCGGCTTGTCCCGCAACAACAAGGGGCCCAGCGTGCATTGGACATTCCCGCCATGTTCGTTATAGTCGAAACAGAACACGCAGCGCATTCCATCGGTGAAATTCGAGGTGAAGCCATGGTGAACCTGGTACTTGTTTCCCACAGCCCTTCTCTTGCAAGGGGAGCTGCTGAACTGGCACGGCTCATGACGCAGCAGTCTCCACTCATTATCGCGACAGCTGCCGGCACCGGCGACGAGGACTCTCCACTTGGGACCAACGCCGAGGAGATAGCCAAGGCGATGGAGCAGGCCTACAGCGAGGATGGCGTGCTCGTGCTGATGGATATGGGCAGCGCGGTCCTGAGCGCGGAGATGGCCCTCGAGTTCCTGCCCACGGACAGGAGGGCCAGGTTCATGCTGAGTTCTGCGCCCATTGTCGAAGGCGCGGTTTCCGCCGCGGTACAGGCAAGCCTTGGAGGGACCCTCGAGCAGGTGCGGGCAGAAGCAGTCGGCTCTCTGGGCAACAAGGCGGCCCAGCTCTCGGTGCCCGAGGAGACCGGCGCAACCCAGGAACAGCCAAGCCTGGAGGTCACGGAAGGTGCCACTGCCGATGCGCTGATCGAAATACGGAACAGGCTCGGGCTTCATGCGCGGCCGGCGGCGACGTTTGTGCAGACAGCCGGACGCTTCGCATCGAGTGTGCAGGTCGCGCGAGCGGGCAATGAGGCAAGACGATCCAATGCAAAGAGCATCAATGCCGTTGCGAGCATGGGGTTGCGGCAGGGAGAGATGATTCACATATGGGCCTCGGGACACGATGCGTCCGCCGCCATTGATGCGCTGAAACAGGCGGCCGCAAACGACTTTGGCGAAAGCGAAGAAACGTCGGCACCACTGGTTCCGGAAGTCACGGCCAGAAACAGCAGCGCAACATTTGAAGGAGGCCTCCTTGGCATTCCCGCTTCGCCTGGCTACGCGGCAGGTCCGGCGATTGTCCTGAAGCTGGTCCAACCAGAAATCGATCACGCTACAGCAAGCGACCCCGAGGCAGAATGGCAGCGCCTGTCGGAAGCGCTGGAAGTCGTGCGAGCCTCGACCAAGCGGCTGCACACACAACTGTCGAAGTCCGCGACGACATATGAGGCAGCGATTTTTGATGCTCACCTCATGTTCCTGGGTGACCCGGACCTTCTGGAAAAAGTGCGGCTGGCCATTCTCGACGGACACAGGAATGCTGGATGGGCCTGGAGCGAAGCAATTCGAGATGCGCTGGTCGAGTTCGGCAAGATCGAAGACGACTACATGCGCGCCCGTGCCGCCGACGTGGCGGACATCGGCCGGCAAGTGCTTGTTCAACTGAGCGGGGGAGCAGCCACGCTGGATATTGCGGCCCCCGGGATTCTCATTGCGGCAGATTTGTCGCCCTCTGACACGGCGAGGCTCGACCGCGCTCTGGTCCTCGGCGTCTGCACAGAAAAGGGCGGTCCGACGTCGCACAGCGCCATCCTTGCGCGGACCCTGGGCATTCCGGCAGCGCTTGGCTGTGGTGAAGCTCTTGGAAAGATCGCTGAAGGGACACCCCTTATCGTGGACGGATCAACAGGCCAGGTGTGGACTTCTCCGTCTCCGCAGGTTTCCGCAGCATACCAGGAAAAGATCGCGGAATGGCGCAGTCGGCAGGCCGTGGCCCTGCAATCGAGCCGTCTGCCAGCCGTGAGTAAAGACGGAATCGCGGTGGAGATCGTGGCCAATATCGGTTCTGCAGCGGACGCACGGGCAGCGTTGGATTCGGGAGCCGACGGTGTGGGGCTTCTGCGGTCGGAGTTTCTCTTTCTCAACCGGACCGACATGCCACAGGAGGATGAACAGGCTGCAGTCTACCGGGAAATAGCTGATGTCATGGAACAGCGTCCATTGATTATCAGAACGCTGGACGTGGGAGGCGACAAGCCGCTTGCCTATCTGCCCCAGAAGGAGGAGCAGAACCCGTTTCTGGGAAAGCGGGCATTGCGTCTCTGCCTGGACCAGCCGGACTTCTTCAAGGCTGAGTTGAGGGCAATTCTTCGGGCGTCTGCAGGCCACAACATCAAAGTCATGTTCCCGATGGTCGCGGACATTGGTGAGTTGCGCCGTGCCCGGGCTCTTCTGAAAGAGGCACGTGAGGAGCTCTTGGTGCGTGGTATGCAGGTTGCTCCCAATGTCGACGTTGGCATCATGGTGGAGATACCGTCGGCAGCCCTTCTTGCTCCGATACTTGCCGATGAGGTGGACTTCTTCAGCATTGGCACGAATGACCTGACGCAGTACACGATGGCCGCGGAACGTGGCAATGCCGACGTCGCCTATCTGCAGGATGCTCTGCATCCAGCCGTGCTTCAGCTTGTGGACCGGACCGTACGGGGCGCCGGCCAGGCTGGCAAATGGGTAGGTGTCTGTGGAGAACTGGCCGGCGACCCCTTGGCGATGCCGATACTGCTCGGTCTCGGGGTCAAGGAGCTGAGCATGGCTCCTGGATCGATCCCAGCCGCAAAAAGCCTTGCACGAACGCTGGACATCGCCGCGCTGCGCGACCTCGCGGCAGAAAGCCTGGAGCTGGAAAGTGCAGCAGCTGTCAGGGTCCTCGTCAAGAAACGGCTTGGCTTGCAGTGAGGCCAGACCCGCTGTCCATTGACACCCGGCCGATGGCAGCGCTTGCACAATTTGACGAATGGGTTATCGTGTCGACAATGGGGAATGTGGCAGGTTACCGCAATCTCCTGGTGCCGGGTTCCTATAGCTGGTGATGTCGAAGAGGAAAGGAGGCAAACGGGAGATCGGCGTTGTTGACAGGAAGTCCGTGCTTCAAGAACCATTGTTGACTGGGTTTCTACAAGTAGTACGATCCCTGCACGCAAAGGAGACAGCAGAATGAAGAAGAACGGTCTGTTTGGAGAATTGATCGGTGAAGTGTTTGGAACCTTTGTCCTGATTCTGCTCGGCGACGGTGTTGTCGCCAACGTTGGTCTTGCCCCCCGCGTTGCTGCTGGTGGCTACAACTGGAACACCATTACAATCGGATGGGCAATGGCTGTTATCATCGCCGTGTACATCTCTGGTGGCGTTTCCGGTGCACATCTGAACCCCGCCGTTACCCTTGCCATGGCCGTAAAGCGCGGCTTCTCATGGGCAAAGGTCATTCCCTTCTGGATCGCCCAGATGGTCGGTGCCTTCCTTGGCGCCTTCGGCGTCTACCTTGTCTACCTTGACGGCCTCAAAGCTGCCGGCATGCCGAACGTGTGGGCTACCGGGCCTGGCTCGACCTTTGGCCAGACGTTCTGGGGAGCTGGAGCTGCTGCGTCAGCCGGCCCCTACAGCTTGCTCAATGCCTGCATCGCTGAAATCGTCGGCACCGCCATCCTGCTCTGTGGTATTCTTGCATCTGGTGACTCCAAGAACATGGGTCTCAAAGACAACCTCGGCGTCTTGATCGTCGGTGGTACCGTTCTTGCCGTCGGCCTCTCCCTTGGTGGACCGAGCGGCTATTCGATCAACCCAGCTCGTGACCTT
>JAPLGI010000024.1 GCA_026390245.1 Caldisericota bacterium | reverse complement strand
CGCCGCGACAGCCTGCGGGAACGCTAGCGGCGAATCTGGACCAGCTGATCGAGAGCTTTCTGCTCGCCCAGGATGTCGGCGTTACGAGCAAGGTGGTCTATCGCCGGGCGCTCAAACGGTTCAAGGAGTTCCTGTCGCTTCGCGAGGCAGCCGGTGGCGTCGGTTACCTGACGAAGACAGATATCGTGCAATACAAGAGCCACCTGCTGGCTGAGGGCTTGTCGCCTCGGACTGGGAACCTGTACCTGACCTCGGTCCGCCAGTTCTTCAAGTATCTCGAGTCCAACCGCATCTATCCAGATGTGTCCGCAGGGCTGAAAGGGTTCAAGCGTTCGTACGGGTTCAACCGTGATCCTCTCACCCTGCAGCAGGCGCGCGACCTGTTGAGCTCCATTGATACGAGCGACATCATCGGCGCGCGCGACTTTGCCATGATCAATCTGATGCTTCGGACGGGTCTCCGGACCATGGAGGTCGTCGGCTCCGATGTCGGAGACATTCGTCAGACATCCAACGCCACGCTCTTGTACGTGCGCAGCAAGGGGAAGGATGCCAAGGACGACTTCGTCGTGCTGACGCGAGAGGCATACGAGCCAATTGCGCGGTACCTGGCGCTACGCCGCTGCACAGACCCCAGAGCGGCGTTGTTTGTGTCGCACAGCAACCACAACGAGGGCAGGCGGATCACGACGAAGACCCTGCGTTTTGAGGTGAAACAGAAGCTCCTGGGAATTGGCGTGTACTCCTCGCGCATCTCCGCGCACTCGTTGCGGCACACCTTCGCCACCATGGCCCTTCAGAATGGTGCGACGATAGAGCAGGTGCGCGACACGCTCCGGCATCAGAACATCACGACGACCCAGATCTATGTCCATACGACTGACCGGCTCGAGCATGCGGCTGAAGACGCCATCAAGATCTGAGCAATCTATGCGTGCTTCAGCGTGCGGAAAAGTGGCCCTAGGAAGAGATCTCGACTTGCCAGACGTACAACTGTGAATGAGATCGCCGGAAATGCGGCAGTTCCGAACGGCTGATTAATACTCGGCCAGCCAAACATATTTGCGGCCGACTCCGTAGTAGTCATGGGGAGACCTCCAGAAAGGAGAACTCGAGACCATGAGAAGAGACTTTGACTACGAATCAAGGGTGGAAGGCGAAAGCGTACGCATCTTCGTGCCTCACCATGCTTCAAACAGAGGAAAGCACTGCGGCCAGTCTTGGAAAATGCCTGTGGTCTGTACGCTGGAGGTGATCGTGGACCGTAGCATCTGTGAGAGGCTGAAAGATAGCAACGCTCTACTGGGCGTTAGCTATGCAAACACGAGAGTGCCTACGCAGACGCCTCATGCGCGAGCCTTCACTGGACGAATCTGCGGGATCACCTATCGAGGAAGCTCATATCCACTTCCTTGGTTAGTGCTCGGCAGCCGTCCCGCTGATGGCTTGATGGCTGACCACATCAATCGCAACGGGCTCGACAACCGCTTACAGAAGCTCCGTTGGGCTAAGCATTGGCAGAACATACAGAACAGGCCGGGCTGGGGCAGCGCAAGCAAGACTATGGGAGTGCACTACACCCAAGAGGAAGCCGAGGCTGAAGCGATCCGGATCCATGAGATGGTATATGGGCCATTTGCCAGGTCAATGAGCTGAGGAATCCGACCACCGCAAATCAATCTTTGTGAACATCGCCCCCAGCTGTGGATAACTCTAACCTACCCGGGACACGGGGAAGTCTACGGAGTCGGGTTTCGGCGGAGAACAATTCCAGGGACAAGACGCCTGCCGTTGAGAAGGTCCGTCGTCAACATGGGAGTCTTCCCCGGAAACTGGAGCTCTAGAAGTTCGAGCCATCCGTCACCGCAGCGGACGGCGGCACGCTTGCGCGAAAACTGTGCAACCGTACCAGCAGGGGCGTCTGCGGGGAGACCGGTGTCTGCAGACAAAGGGATAGCCCTGAGGATCTTCACCCGCTCTGTACCGTGGCAGGTGCACGCACCTGGTTCAGGGGCAAGAGCTCGAACAAGATTGTAGGCCTGTTGGACGGGGCCTGACCAGTCGATGAGTTCGTCGTCAGAATTGAGCTTCCGTGCGTAGGACCCCGCGCCGGTTTGTTGCAGAGGGATTGTTGAGCTCTGCAGCAGTTGGTCGAAGACGTGCAAAGCGAGCGGAGTACCTACCCGGATCACGGATGCTTCGACATCGGCGCGGTAGTCTGAAGCAGCAATCACAAACGGTTCCTGGGCCAGGAGCTCGCCTCTGTCCAACAGGCCGTTCATTCGAATGATGCTTACCGCCGATTGGGTGCAACCGTCCATGATCTGACGTTCAATGGGGGCGGCTCCTCGATACAGGGGCAGCGGAGACGGGTGCAGGTTGATGGAAGCGATACGTGGTGCATCGAGGAGAATCTGCGGAAGGAGTCTGCCATAGGAGAGAAGGAAGAGGATGTCGATGGCCTCGGTGACGAGTCCGGCTGTCAGAACCTCTGCTGGGACCTCAGCGCCATTGAGTGTCGGAATTGAGTGGGACTGTGCCCACTCCTGAACGGGGTTGGGGAGTACCTTGCCTCGGCGGATCCGGGGCTCTTCTGACACAACGGCTACGATAACGTGATACCGTGCTCTAAGGGCATCAAACACGGGGACCGAAATCGGTGACGAACCAAAGACAGCGATCCGGGGAACGTCGAAGGGCATTGTCAGAGCCGTCGGCCTCTTTCCTCGATCGTTTGCGTAAGAGCGGCGGCAACAGGACTGTCTTCCAGTACGGAAATCGTCGATGGATCGGTGATCCGGTCCACAAACAGCATGCCCTGAAGGTGGTCGAACTCGTGCTGGATCACGCGAGCCTCAAAGTCGACGTACTTGTGGATGCGTCTCTTGCCCGTGTGGTCCAGGTAGGAGAGGGTAATCTCCGTGGCGCGGTCGATTGGAGCATAGACACCAGGAATGCTGAGACATCCTTCCTCGTCGGTCCCGAGTCCTTTGCGCTCAAGAATCTGAGGGTTCACCACCAGGTTCAGGCCTTCGCCCACGTCGTAGATGAAGAACGCCTGACCGAGGCCAACCTGAGGAGCGGCCAGCCCAACTCCTGTTGGCTTCATGAATTCCTGCATGGACTCAGCCAGAAGAACAAGCTCACTCGTTACCTTGCGTATGGGTTTGGCCTTCTTGCGTAGAAGAGGACTGCCAATCAACACAATTTTCATAGCATCAGTATATCCGGATGGATGCATTCTGAAAGTGCTTATTGTGAGAGACAGCCGTACCAACCCGCAGTCCAAGGGCTGGTCGCAGGGCATCGACCCGGAACTCGACGGAGACTGCAGTTGTCCCGGCCGATGTCGTCAGCAGGTCTGCGTGCAGGCCAAGGAAGTCAACTCCTTCTGCCGCAAGGGCATTTCCCAGTTCGCTGGCGAGTGCTTGCACGTCGGGGCCTGGGCTTCGAGATGAGACTCGTACGGCGAACTGACGAGCGAAAGGAGGCATCAGCAGCTCCCTGCGTTCCTCCCTTTCACTCTCCAGAAACGTCGACATGGGCTCGCTGTCGTCCAGGACGCGTCGCAAGCCTGTGGAGCGACGGTCCAGCTGAACAAGAACGGTATCTGCGCCGACTTCTGCAACCGCGCCACGGACGACGACAGCTAGCTGCTCAATGTTGTCAAACACGGGATGATGGAGCCCTACGCTGACGTCCGGAAAGACGACCAGAGCGGGCTTCAGGACAGCGATGCGCTGAACATCGGCGTACGTGCCGAGCAGGAGTGATGGCACCTTGTCTTGCGCGATAATGCTTTCGTCGCCGGGCGTCATCAGCTGGATGGCTGAGCGAGGAAATGTATGCTCGAGCTCATGGGCCAGGCGGTCCAAACCATATCCACGTGAGCGGAGCTGGGTCCCATGGCAATTTGGGCAAAAGTCGGGTGCAGCCTCGGAGTAACCGCATTGTTTGCAGAAGAGTCTCTTCCGATCTGCCCCCAAGGTCAGGGTTGAGCCGCAGTGAGGGCATGTTGCCGTGTACCCGCATTCCACGCACTCGATCAGAGTCGCAAAACCGCGGATGTTGAGCAGAAGCATAGAGTGCTTGCCATGGTCGAACGTCTCCCGGAGGAGTCGCATGCTAGCCGCGAGGAGAACCCCCGACGGTCCAGACTGTTTCTGGGCAGACCCCGACTGACTCCGAAGAACGAACATTGCCGGTTCTCTGGCAGGACTCTCAACGACCGGCGCCAACGTGGCATCTGTGGGGATTCCACATGCATCCAGTACCGAGAGGGTCGGCGCACTCACTCCGGCCAGACAGGGGATACTTCGCTCCTTGCTGCTGTCCACCGCGATACTCAGGAGACTCCTGAGAGAGAAGCGTTGCCAGAAGAAGGGCCACTCGCCAGGAATCCCGAGATCCACGACGGCAAGCCGGATTTCAGGAAGGATCAACGATGACAGCTGACGCGTACTCAGCCAGACAGTCGAGTGACGGTCACCTCGAAAGCGTCTGGTTCCAGACGCAGGCCAGCGAACGACCGGCATGTGCCATTGCTGGGACAGCAGCTCTTCATGGAGACTTGCGATGGCATCTGAACTGACGATGAGGGCAACGCTCCCCCCGTCCGCAATCGCTGCCTCCATTGATGGACGAAACCGGGCCGCTCGCTCTGCAAACGATCCGACAACCAGTTCCGGCTCAGGCCGGCTAGCGTGCACTGGGCCGCGCGGTGGTTCCATGTCGGCCAACAGGGTGTCGACGATGAGTCCCTGTTGATAGAGTTTGCGCCTCGCAGGTGTCGAGAGTGCCCAAAGTGCGCTCTGGAGATGGGCGCCGACATCGGCATCAGACACCAGCTGCCGAAAAGGAGCGGTTCTTGCCGAGAACACGGGGTCGCGCGCGGCCATCGCATGTAGATTGTGGAGAAGCAGGGCCGGTCCCGGAGCAGAGAGGCGGGCCTTGCTACGGTCATGCCCTTGGGATTCCTGGAGATACCGGACAATTGCCAGAGCATCATCCCAACCGACGACCTGACCCTCAAGAGAACGCCTGAATACGGTGACCTCTGGTCCGGGCTCCGGGTAGACGCCAGGAGCCAAGCACACGCCCAGGACGGGGAGGGGAAGGGCGCCCTTCTCGGACCATGGACTTTCGGGAGCCGAGGTGGACACCAGCAGGGCTGGAGCAACATCATGCAGAAAAGGAACCAGGAACCAGGTTCCAAGCCGTACGGCAGTGGATCCAACCGAACCCAGGTCATACGAGAGGAGATTGCGCGAAAATGGACCTCTCTGAGTCAGAACGGCGAAACTGCCGACCACAGGCTAGATCTTGAGCCAGTTCTTGAGCTCTCGGACCAGGTCAAGTTCCTCCCAGCTGCAGCCCTGACGGCCAAAGTGACCGTGCATGGACGTCTGGCGGTAGATGGGCTTGCGGAGGCCGAGGTAGTCAATGATGGCGGTGGGTCTCATATCGATGTTCTTGACCAGAACTTCTTGTACAACTGACTCCGGAAGCATCCCAGTGCCTTCGAACGACAGCTCGAACGAAGCGGGGTCCTTCTGGCCTATGATATAGGCTACCTGCGTCAGGCATCGGCGGGCAATGCCGGCCGCTACAACGTTCTTTGCCAGATATCGCATGAGGTAGGTGGCTGATCGGTCCACTTTTGTGGGGTCCTTGCCAGAGAAAGCTCCACCCCCGTGCGGGATACGTCCGCCGTACGTGTCGATACCCAGCTTGCGACCTGTCATGCCAGTGTCGGACTGTGGCCCGCCCACGACAAACTTCCCCGTCGGGTTTACGAAGAACCTCGTCTTGCTGTCCACAAGCTCAGACGGCAATGATGGACGCACGATCTCTTCGATGATCTCCTCACGGGCAGCATCGGACATTCGCGCCGGATTGTTTACATCGAGAACGCTATCCAGGTGCTGAGAGGACAGGACGACGGAACGCAGGAACGCGGGCTTGTCGCCGTCATAGTCCAAGGTCACCTGGCTCTTGCCATCAGGGCCCAGATAGTCAAGGATGTTCTGCTGGCGCACTTCTTCCTGTCGCATCGTGAGTTTGCGCGCCAACTCATATGCCAGGGGCATATATGCTGGCGTCTCATCGGTCGCGTAGCCATACATGATTCCCTGGTCCCCGGCGCCCCCGGCGTCGACACCCTGGGCAATATCTGGAGACTGTCGACCAATCGCGCTGACCACCGCACAAGTCTTCGCATCGAAGCCGTATTTCGGATGGTTGTAGCCAATGCTGTCGATGGTCGAACGGACGACAGCATCAACGTCGACGAACGCGTTGGTCGTTATCTCTCCTCCAACGATGACCAGGCCGTGTGTGACAAACGTCTCACACGCGACGCGGCTGTAGCTGTCCTGTGTCAGCAGCTCATCCAGGATGGCGTCGGAGATCTGGTCAGCAACTTTGTCAGGATGTCCGATCGTCACGAACTCCACAGTCTGGCTGGTACGCGCGCTTTTGTCCATGAATCCCTCCTTTCACCAAGTGCCAGCGTCCGCACTCTCCTATGGAGTGGTTGGCACTCTACTGCAAGTTGCCGAATTTCCGGATGCTCTAGCGCCGGGGTTCGGTCTCCTTGAACGCCGGGTCTGCAGCATCGCGTGCTGCAGCCGCCACCATGCGTCCTGCTGACTTCCGAAGAACATCATCGACAGGTTCGCGAAGCGGGTCCGTCTTCTCTTCGAGCAGCTCATGCGAGGTGTCGAGCAGCTGGCGAATGAGTCGATACTTGTTCGTGTCAACCCTTGCAATCAATGTCTCCAAATACAGATTCGCCAACTCCGGCTGTTGAGTGGGCTGTTCCTTCTGCTCGTCCATGCGCAACTCCTATCTCCGCAGTACACTGCGGACTATGCTGTCGACAATGTCGACCGTAGTGGCAAGGTCACGGTTCGTGACCATGTAATCGTACTCCTTGGCGAACGTCATCTCATACTGACCAAGCTCGATGCGTCCAACAATCTCCTCCGGCGTTTCCGAGCCCCTGCATTCAAGGCGACGCTCGAGCTCAATCACATCCGGCGGCTTCAGAAAGATCATGAGTGCTTCCGGGAACAGGCGCTTGATACTCGGTCCGCCATGAATGTCGATCGTCAGTACAATAGTCTCCTGCGAACGAACAGACTGAAGCGAGGACATCAGCGTCCCATAGTGATGGCCTCGTACATCAGCATACTCGGCGAAGAGCCCCTTGTCAATCCAATTTGTGAACTGTTCCTCGGTGACGAAGCAATAGTCGACGCCGTTCACTTCCCCTGGTCGGGGTGCCCTCGTCGTCACGGAGATCGAGCGGTGCATATCTGGATGGCGCCTGAGCAGTTCAGCAACCACGGTGCTCTTGCCGACACCACCAGGACCTGATACAACAACAATCATGGGCGTTTCCCCTCCTCGACCAGCTGGACGGCACGTTCGAGCTGACCGTCCCCAGGCAGTGTGCCAAATGCCGTGGGGGTAGGATCTGCCACCACGGTGTCTGGCGTCAATCCTTTCTTCTGGATCGTGTTCTTGTTTGGGGTGTAGTACTCCTCGACCGTCACTTTGAGCTCGTAGCCGTCTGCGAGGTCCCAGCTGCGCTGGATGAGTCCCTTGCCATATGTTGTAGTGCCCACGATGAGTGCAACCTTGTTCTCCTGCAGTGCAGCTGAGAATATCTCA
>JAPLGI010000016.1 GCA_026390245.1 Caldisericota bacterium | reverse complement strand
ATCGCATCAATGGACCGTGAATGGCGTAGTCGTCAGCCCTGAGCAGGAAGGCGCTCACACAGTCCTGAGAGTGCACGTGGTACCAGTTGCGCGCCCGATTGATTGAGGCATACTACTGACAGGTGCAGCACGAGACCAGG
The DNA here is from genome assembly GCA_026390245.1 of Caldisericota bacterium. GTDB lineage: Bacteria > Caldisericota > Caldisericia > Cryosericales > Cryosericaceae > Cryosericum. The sequence goes on along the minus strand of JAPLGI010000016.1, from coordinate 9,377 downwards.
AGGCATGACCATGGAATCATTTGCATTGCCAGACAATTTCCTGCTGGGAACTGCGACAGCTTCGCTGCAGATCGAAGGCGGCGATCGCAACAACAGCTGGTTTCGCTGGGTCCAGACCGGGCACGTCAAGGATGGCAGCAGCTGCATCGTGGCTGACGATCACTGGAACAGAGTGGCTGAAGACGTTGAAATCATGAAACAGCTTCATCAGCAGACCTATCGCATGAGTCTGGAGTGGAGCCGCATCGAGCCGGCACATGGCCAATTCGACAAAGCCGCCATCGATCACTATCGTCATGAACTGCAACAGCTTTTAGACGCCGGCATCAAGCCTCTTGTAACGCTGCACCACTTCTCAAACCCGCTGTGGCTAGAGGACGCAGGTGCCTGGGTCAACCCGGACGCCGTCGACCTCTTTGAGGGATACACGGCCTACGTCGTCGAAAGCCTCGGCGATCTCGTGAGCGACTGGTGCACCATCAATGAACCAAACGTCTACCTTGCGGCGGGATACGTCACGGGCGGATGGCCGCCAAGCGACATCAGTATCACGAAATACTTCCGTGGGGCTCGCAATATGATCATGGCGCACGTCAAGTCCTATCGAAAGATCCATGAGGTGCGTGACTCCAATGGCTACAACGATACGCTGGTCGGCGTCGCACATCACCTCAGGCTGTTTGACCCCAAACATGGCGACCGTCGTGAGCGATGGGCCGCAGGCATGTACGATCGGCTGTTTCAGGAACTCTTTGTCACGGGGATGTGCGAAGGAAGACTGCTCTCGCCCCTCGGCACGGGATACCCTCTCGGTGAAGGTCGGTACTCTGACTTTCTGGGCATCAACTACTACACACGAGACATTGTCGATTGCTCTGGCAAATTGACGAGCCCGCTGGGCGAGCTCAAAGCGCGAGAAGGAAGCCCGAAGAGCGACCTCGGGTGGGAGCTGTACCCAGAGGGACTATATCGGGTCTGCAAGAAGTACTGGGATCGCTATCAGACCCCCATCTTCATTACCGAAAATGGCACTGCCGATGCAAAAGATGCCTTCCGGACCAGGTACATCTACGACCACCTTCTCCAGGTAAGCCGGCTTATCGAAGACGGCATCGACGTTGAGCGCTACTATCATTGGTCCCTCATGGACAACTTCGAGTGGATCGAGGGACTCCGTGCGAAATTTGGCATCGTGGCAGTAGACTACGCGACGCTCGAGAGAACCGTGCGTACCAGTGGATGGTTCTATGCTGACATCGTCAAGCACCACGGCGTGACTACCAAGATGATCCAGCAGTACCTGGCCTGACCTTCACATGGGCACGGCCGACGCCCCAGCCTTGAGAACCCCGTGCAACATGTGACTTTTCTCCCCGGATTCCTATACTGCAATGAAAAGGATGCGAGCGAAAAACGATGGTTGACAGACATGAGTGCGGATTGAGTATTGATCGTCTGAGAGGTCACTAGACATGTCCTCCCCGCTTGCTGTCTGTTTCGTCTGGCACTTTCACCAGCCTCAGTACCAGGACCTGTCAACTCCGAAGGCAGTGCTGCCCTGGGCCCGCCTTCACTGTACGCGCAACTACACGATGATGCTGCACGTGCTCGAGCTCCAGCTCTCTGCGGCAAGAGTCGCCGAACTGGACATGGACAAGCGTTCACGGCTTGTTGCGATGTTCTTCGATGTCAATCAGGAACGCGTTGTCGAGCAGGACTCCCGCTACCATCAGCTCTCCCTTCACAGGTCTGAACCCATCAAGACGTGGTCGGAGCAGGAATTGCGCGACCTTCAATGTCTGTTTACGCGTGCATGGACGGACTCCGGTGCTCTGGCGGAAAGGCCGGAAGGGACAGAACTTCTGGGCAAGCACCGCGACTTCACCGAGAGCGACCATGAAACACTGGTCCACGCTCAACACGATCTGGTAAGGGATTTTCTGCCAAGACTGGCGGCGCTCTGCCGGTCGGGTCAGGTCGAGTTGGCCACGTCGCCGTATGCGCACCCGATTCTGCCACTGCTCATCGACACGGACACTGCCGCTGCCGTTCAGGACACTCCCCTTCCTCACCCGGCGTTTCGCCGGCCTGAAGACGCGCTGCGACAACTGCAGTTTGGGAAGGACTACATGGAGCAGCTTATGGGGCTGCCAATCTCAGGGTGCTGGCCGTCCGAGGGAAGCGTGTCGCCCCAGGCCGTCTCCGAGATAGCACGCGCTGGCTTCTCCTGGACGGCCACCGACGAGGACATCCTGCTGCGGGAACTTCCTGGGAAACCCCGGTCACTCCTGTATCATCCGTATCGGGCACAGACGACAGCTGGCGACATTGCCATGATCTTTCGCGATCGCGCGCTGTCTGATGCCATTGGCTTTCAGTACGCCTCCATGAACACGGATGCTGCAGTGTCGCAGTTCATGAGACACGTACGTGGGGTAAGGGCCAGCCTCGACCAGCCCGGCATGCTGTCCATCATTATGGACGGCGAGAACGCATGGGAATTCTACTCGGGGGGCGGGGTTCCCTTTCTTCGGGCTCTCTACGAAGCGTTTGCCGGCGAACCCGATGTCAAGCTCATGACCGTCAGCGAAGCACTCAAGAGCGTACCGGCGTCCGACATGCCGTCCTTCCGCCCCGGTTCATGGATCGATGGCAACTTCCGGGTCTGGATCGGCCAGGACGAAGACAACAAGTCGTGGCAGTACCTTCGCAACGCGAGGGACGACTGGGGACACTTCACGCCTGAAGAACAAGATCGGTCTCTGCTGTCCATGTTTGCGGCCGAAGGCTCTGACTGGAACTGGTGGTACGGCCGTGAGCGTACGGCCGCGACGTCGGTTCAGTTCGATGACCTCTATCGCAGGCACTTGACGAATGTCTACACACAAGCTGGTCATCCAGTGCCAGATCAGCTCCTCGAGACGGTTCTGGACAGTGGACCGTCCGTGATTGCCATCGAGCCGGCGGGCCTCATGAACCCAAACATTGATGGTGGACCTGGGATGTATCTTGACTGGTCGCCTGGACGCTACTTCCGTCCCGAAAGTGGCGGCGGTGCGATGAACTCCGGAGTCCCCGCCGTGACGTCAATGCGTATTGGATATAGCTTGTCCGCCATATATCTTCTGATCCAGCTGACACCCGAAATGGCAGCCACCGAGGACTTGCGGGTCGAGGTGCGCCTGTCTTCACAGTTGGAAATGAGCCGCTTTGTGGTCCAGCGAGAAAATGGCATGATTACCGGATGGACAGAACCTCCCGGAGATGCCGACTGGGCTCTCCAGAAGACCCTGCAAATCAAGCTTCCCTTTGCCACAATCAAGGCACATCGGGGCGAACGCGTCACTTTTGCCATCCTCGTCTCCGGCGGAGGACGTCTGGTGGCGACCATCCCTGTCAGAGGTGTCATGGCCCTGCAACTACCTGACGCGGACTACGAACTCCAGCACTGGGAGGTGTGATATCAAGAAGCTGTGCCTGTGCATTCACAATCACCAGCCGGTTGGCAACTTCGACAGCGTGTTTCAGGAGGCCATCAATCACGCATATCTTCCATTCCTGGAGACGCTGACCGACTTTCCGCAAGTCAAAGTCTCTCTTCACACCTCCGGACCTCTCCTGGAATACATGGAACGGAACCATCTGAATGCGTACCTGGACCTTGTCCGGACACTGGCTGCGCGCGGTCAGGTGGAACCCGTGGGCGGAGGCTTCTACGAGCCCATCCTGCAACTGCTCCCGGAAAGCGACCGAATCGCGCAGATCCAGCTCATGAGTGATGAACTCCTGAGGCTCTTCGGAAAGCGACCCACTGGGCTGTGGCTGACCGAACGGGCGTGGGAGCCGCACCTTGCACGTTCGCTGGCCTTGGCCGGCGTCCGGTGGACGCTGCTGGATGACAACGGATTTGAGAAAATAGGGCTGCAGGGAACAGACCTGTATCATGCCTACGTCACCGAGGAAGAAGGATACACGACAGGACTATTCCCTATCCTCAAGGAACTGCGCTACAAAATCCCATGGGCGGAACCCCAGGAAACCCTGCGCTTCATCCGCGAGAGTCCCGACGATGCAGAGGTGTTCGTCTATGGAGACGACGGCGAGAAGTTCGGAATGTGGCCCGGCACGTATGACCATGTTTATGTCGGCGGATGGCTGCGACGATTCTTCCAGGCACTGACAGATGCCGACGACATCGCCACCGTAACAGTCGGAGAAGCTGCTTCCTCGGTGCAGCCGGGGGGACGTGTGTACCTGCCGGCCTGTTCGTACGCCGAGATGGAAGAGTGGTCGGTGTCAGCGTCCCGGCAGAAGGCTTTCGCCGACTTGCGCGAGAAGACCAGTCCGGCGGACCGTTCCTTTCTCAGTGGTGGCACGTTTCGGAACTTCCTGTCTCGATACCCCGAGGCCAACCGCATGCACAAGCGCATGCTGTTTGTCGGCAAAGAACTGGGGCAAGCGGGCGGGGAAGCACGAACGCACTACCTTCGAAGCCAGTGCAATTGCGCGTATTGGCACGGCATCTTCGGAGGATTGTATCTTCCTCATCTCCGTGATGCGGTGTACGCCGAACTGCTGAAAGCCGAACAGCTGATGCCTGAGCGACGCCTGGGGGCCTGGCTGGAGGACACGGATGCGGACGGGCGGCCTGAGGTCGTCATGGCAACCGAGCATCAGATGTTCTTCCTGCACGTCTGCGGTGGTCGCCTGATGCTCTGGGACGACTTGCAACAGGCTTGGTCATGGACCAATGTCATGACGCGATATCACGAGGCCTACCATGACCGGATGCTCCAAGCCACGCCGCAAAGTGAACCACACGAAGCAGCCAACATTCATGAGGCTTTGCGCATGAAGGATCCTGAGGCGCTCAGTGCACTGCAGTTCGACGACCACGTGCGCGTCAGCTTCATCGACCGCTTTGGCACGTCGCTCGATGCCGCCACTGGCAGTGAGCCTGCCATGGGAGAGTACTCCACGGAACTCGGCCAGACCTGGGCCCGGTTCAAGGCGGCGGGACTGATCGTCAAGACATTTACACCGACGGATGGTGGACTCCATGTCGATTTCGACATAGACTCACCCCAGAACTGGTATGTCTGTGAGCTCAATCTCGCTTTGTGGTGGGAAGACAGGGAGCGTTCCTTCACTGGAAGCTCATTCGCAGTTGGAACCGAGGCTCACCGTCTCTTCGTGCAGAGCAGTTCCCCGGTTCACGTGAATTTGTGTCCGATTCGTACAGTATCGAATTCAGAACAAGGTATCGAAACCGTCTATCAGGGCATGACCATATCCATCGCACTTGACTTGAACACGTCACGGCACTTTACTCTAGACATTGGAGGCTGATATGAATGGCCGATTTGTTCTTGTCCTGCACTCGCATCTTCCGTACGTCCTAGGCAAGGGACGATGGCCATTCGGGGAAGAGTGGCTCCACGAGATTGTTCTCGACACGTATCTTCCGCTTCTTGAGGAACTGGAGGGCCTGGATCGAGACAACGTGCCCGGGAGCATTGCGATTGGCATCACTCCTATCCTCATGGAGCAGCTTAAGTCTCCTGTCTTCGTAGACGACTTTCGAGCCTGGATGGACGTAAAACGCCAAGCATTGGAACAGGACCTGTCGATCCTTCCAGCCACCCCGGAAGCTCGTGCACTCAACGCGTACTACCAGGAGGAGCTTGCTCACCGCCTGGCTCAGTTCGATGCCCTGGAAGGGGATCTAGCAGGGGCATTCGCCGGTCTGCAGGAACGCGGACGCGTGGAGGTGCTGACCTCTGCCGCCACCCATGGCTACATGCCGTTGTTCAGCAACGATGAATCGAGACGGCTGCAGATCAAGGCAGGGGCGGCAACATACGAACATTGGATGGGTCGAAAGCCCGTTGGCTTCTGGCTGCCGGAATGTGGCTATGTTCCTGGTATAGAGCGGCTACTTGCCGAGCAGGGACTGCGCTACTTCGTCGCGGATGCAGCCGCTCTCGCGACAGGAGAAACCCCCGATTTCGGGAGCGGGCGGGCGCTCATCTCGACCAGCGCCGATGCTCCCTGGACGCCATGGAATATCGGCTCGGGTGTAGCAGTATTTCTCCGCAACCCTGCCACCAGCGAGCAAGTCTGGTCTCGCGATCTCGGTTATCCCGGTGACGGAGCCTACCGCGAATTCCACAGGCGCATTGATGGCTCAGGATGGCAGTATTGGCGCATCACGAGCAAACAGACTGACCTGGGAGCGAAGGAACTCTACAACCCCGATGCTGCGCGCGAGTGCGTTTCTCAGCATGCCATGCACTTCGCCTCGATGGTCAATGACCTCTCAGCACAGCGCAGAAGGCTCACTGCTGATCCGGGAGTGATCGTTGCAGCCTACGATACGGAACTCTTCGGTCACTGGTGGTACGAAGGGCCCCAATGGATCGCTGCCGTACTCCGGAACCTGGCCACGAAGGAATCCATCTCGGCAGTCGCTCCCACAACGGTTCTGGCCGAGCGTGACCTGCCCCCCGGGCGTCTGCGCGAGTCGAGCTGGGGTACGGGAGGTGGACACGATACATGGATGAACTCCGAGACCTCGTGGATGTGGGACATGATCCACGACGACCAGCGCCGATTCATCAAGCTCCTGCCAAGCCTTTCAGGCTCCGATGGAGACACGCTGTTCCGCGAGATACTGCTGGAAGAGAGTTCTGACTGGCCATTCCTCATCACGACAGGTCAAGCCCGTTCATACGGCATGTCCAGGTTCCTGGAGCACCATCGCAAGGTTCGGGATCTGCTCGCCGCAGCAGAGGGAGTGCCCTACAACTCATCCGAAAAGGCACAGCCGGAGGATCGTGTCTTCGAGCACCTTCACCTTGCCGATCTGAGGAAACCCTGATGCCGGAACTCCGGAAAGATCCAATTGTCGGGCGGTGGGTTATCATCTCCACCGAACGCGCACTGCGCCCGAACAATTTCCAGACCGACAGGGAAAATCGCATGGCCGATCTTTCCAAGTGCCCGTTCGAACCAGGAAACGAATCCAGCACGCCGCCCGAGATCCTGGCGTATCGGAAGCCTGAATCCCGACCCAATGAGCCGGGTTGGTGGGTGCGTGTCATCCCCAACAAGTTTCCGGCGCTCAAAGTCGAAGGTTCCATGGGCAAACACGCTGATGGCATGTACGATGTCATGAACGGCATCGGTGCGCACGAAATCATCATCGAAACTCCCAACCATGATGAGGAAATGGCACTGATGCCGGAGACGCAGATCAAGGAGGTGCTGTGGGCATGGCACGACCGGATTGTCGACCTTGCTCGCGACAGACGGTTCAAGTACGCAATGGTCTTCAAGAACAAGGGTGCACGAGCTGGTGCCTCTCTGCAGCACCCCCATTCCCAGATCATCGCTCTCCCGATCGTGCCTCTCCATGTGCAAGAGGAACTCACAGGGGCTCTGCAGTACTATCAGTACAAAGATCGATGCGTGTTTTGTGATCTTATCCAGCAAGAGCTGTCCGACCGCAAGCGTGTTGTCGAGGACAGCGAACGGTTCATCAGCGTCGTGCCATTCGCTCAGCGCTTTCCCTTCGAGACGTGGATCCTGCCCAAACAGCACGAGAGCGACTATTCGCGAGCAACCCGGGGCGACATCCTTGAACTTGCGGGCGTTCTGAAACGCACTCTGCAGAGGCTGCGAGGCGCACTCGATGATCCGCCGTTCAACCTGGTTCTCCATATGTCCCCTCTGAACACTGAGAGTCTCCCCCACTATCACTGGCATTTCGAAATCATGCCCCGGATCACGCACACTGCCGGGTTTGAGAGGGGAACTGGATTCTACATAAATCCTACGATCCCGGAAGAAACCGCGCAGTACATGCGGGAGGTACAGTTGTGAAAGCTTTCTTTGTGGCTTCCGAAGCGCTGCCCTACGCCAAGACAGGCGGTCTCGGAGACGTCACGGGCAGCCTCCCCGCGGCTCTACGTACTCTCGGAGTTGATGCGTTCCTGATTCTGCCGCTCCACCGCACGATCATGGCACTGAACCTCCCTATGGAGCAAGTCATGACCGGCACATTGACGATGGGCGGCAGGGCTCTGCCATACACGGTCCTCCGGCATCAGCAGACCTATTTCATCGCTCAGAACGAGTTCTTCGAACGTGACGGCCTCTACAATACGCGCGAAGGCGACTATCCGGACAACTGGCTGCGGTTTGCCTTCTTTGCCCGCGCCGCACTCGAGACCATCATCGCACTTGGTGGCGCCGACGTCATTCACGTCCATGACTGGCAGACGGCGCTGCTGCCTGTCTATCTGCGCGTTCTCTATCCGGAGCGCCGGGAGAAGACAGTGCTTACGATCCACAACATAGCATACCAGGGGCTCTTCTCTTCTGAAATCCTGCCAGAAATCGGCCTGCCGAGTTCCGTGTTCACCATGCAGGGTCTTGAGTTCTACGGCAATGTGAACTACCTGAAGGGGGGCATCGTCTGGGCCGACGAAGTCACCACGGTGTCTCCGAAGTATGCCCATGAAATCCAGACCGACGAGTACAGTTTCGGGCTCAACGGCATTTTGGCCACCCGGCGTGACCATCTGAGCGGCATTCTCAACGGCATTGACTGTACGTATTGGGATCCATCCACCGATCAGGCGCTGCCACATCAGTACAGTCCTTCCTCGATTGCCGGGAAGGCACAGGACAAGGCAAGCCTGCTTCAGGAAACTGGGCTCGAGGCACAGCCCGAACGGCCGCTGTTCGTTATGGTATCGCGCCTGGTCGCCCAGAAAGGCGTCGACCTCTTGCTCAGCGCATTCGACGAGATGATGTCACTCCCGATAATGCTGATGATTCTTGGCACAGGCGATGCAGACATCGAGGCGGCTCTTGAGGCGAGAGCGGCCGCCCATCCTGGGCGCTTCGTGCTGAGCAGCAGGTTCGACGAGGGCTTGGCTCATCGCATGTATGCCGCATCGGACCTGTTTCTTATGCCATCGCGGTTCGAGCCGTGTGGCCTGTCTCAGATGATTGCCCTGCGCTACGGAAGCGTGCCCGTGGTGCGAAGAACAGGGGGATTGAAGGACACCGTTCAGGACGTCCATCCCAAGACGGGGCTGGGAAATGGCATCAGTTTTGACGACGCGACCCCAATCGACTTTCTTGAGGCAGTGAGGCGTGCCGTACGGCTGTATTCCGATCACGATGCATTTCGACGTATCCAGGCCATTGGCATGGCCTGCGACTTCTCATGGCAGGCAAGCGCGCGCGACTATCTTGCGTTGTATCATTCCATGGAGGTGACCTCGTGAAGGCAGTTATTCTGGCAGGAGGTTTTGGTACGCGGTTACGTCCGTTGACCATCAATCTCCCGAAACCGATGGTTCCTT
>JAPLGI010000061.1 GCA_026390245.1 Caldisericota bacterium | reverse complement strand
ATGCCGGCACGAACTGGCTGCGGAGTCGAGGAACCAGTGTCGTGAAGGGGCCGGTCTCGCCGACCAACGGGGACGACTACCACGGGATGCTGGCCACGAACTTCGATGATGCCCCGATGATGTACACCAACTACAATCACGCCTACTACAACACGTTCATGGAGCGCTACGGCTTCACCGTGGACGCCCGCCTGGGGGCTTGGCGCTTTGATGTGCGCGCGGTTGACGACTACCGTGAGAAGCTGCTGCAGAAGGTCATGGCGCGTTACCGCTACCACGTCGACAACGCGGACATGGGCAACCTGGAGCGAACAGCTCGCGACATCAAGCGCATCCTGGACGAGGCGATGCCCGTGGAGTGGGCCGACCTGACCCCGCCTTCCATCGAGGATGTGCGCATCATGGTGCGCGACATGAAGAAGTTCATACGGCCCGAGATGGTAGCCATTGCCCGGACGGACGAGGGACGCCCGATTGGGCTGGTCGCCTCGTCCGCAGACTACAACCAGGTGTTCCGGCGCATGAACGGGCGGCTGTTTCCTCTGGGGTGGCTGACGTTTCTTCTGTATCGCAATCGGATAGACGCCGGGCGTGCGCTGGTGATGTTCGTCGTTCCCGACTATCGCTCAAGGGGCGTACCTGCGGCAATGTTCTCCAAGCTGTTCACCTGGGGCCGTGCGCACGGGTATCGCGTGGCTGAGGGGTCGCTGCTGGGCGAGGAAAACGTGCGTAGCTGGCGCGAGATCGAGGGGGCGGGCGGCATCCGCTACAAGACCTGGTACCTTTACCAATTGACGCTGGACGCACAGGATTCATGATACCGTCACGGAGCACGGTTGACGCGGACTCCTGTTGCGACACAATGAGAGCATGACTATCGTAGCGACGATGACCTGCATCTGTGAAACGCAGCATACCGAGGGGCGTCGCTAGTCGCGTATCCGTACACCGAACATGCGAAGCCTCCCGGAGACGGGAGGCTTCTTTGTTTGCTGCAAGCGTGCAGAGAAGGAGAATCAATGACGATAACACTGGTACCGGTAAATGCCCTGAGGCAACACGAGCAGATTCTGAACGAGAACCTGATGAGAATCCAGCGTGATCTGGTGCGGGATGGCATGATCAAGGACCCCATCATCGTGGACCAGCGGACCATGGTGATCCTGGATGGCCATCACCGCTACAATGCCCTCAAGCGCATGGGATACAAGTACATCCCCGTCTATTTTGTCGACTACAGCAGTGACCACATAGCAGTCGCTGCCTGGAGGGCCGGAGAGCATGTCACGAAGGCGGAGGTCATGCGGGCGGGCCTCACCGGGGACCTCATGCCTGCCAGGACCTCACGCCACGTCCTTCCGGACAGACCCCATGGCGTCAACGTACCCCTCGCGCTCCTGAAGGAGAAATCACATGAGAACAAATTCCATCCTTGACCTGATCGGCAACACACCGGTCGTCGAGCTTCAACACTTCAGCACAAATCCCAGGGTTCGCATCCTGGCGAAGCTGGAGGGCAGCAACCCCGGGGGATCGATCAAAGACCGCCCGGTCCTCAGCATGTTCAGGGACGCCGAGGAACGAGGCCTGCTGAAGCCTGGCTCCCAGCTGCTGGAAGCCACCAGCGGGAACACCGGGATTGCCATGGCGATGATC
>JAPLGI010000085.1 GCA_026390245.1 Caldisericota bacterium | reverse complement strand
GATTCGACGCGTTCCGGTGACCGACCACCTCTAGGACTCGATGGCACGGAAGAGCACGACCGCGAGCGCCGTCGAGACGTTCAACGAGTCAACGCCGGGCCTCATCGGAATGGTGATAAAGAAGTCCGCATTCTTCCTGGTGAGTTCACGCATGCCGGCGCCCTCACTACCCACTATGAAAGCCGATGGGCAGGCGTACTTCTCCTTCCGATAATCGTGGCCGTCGGAAGCATCCAGCCCGTACAGCCAATACCCGTCCTTCTTAAGTCGTTCCATCGCATAGGCTAGATTCGCTACCACGGCAATCGGAAGACCGAATACTGTCCCGGCCGACGCAGATACTGCGGCTGGCGAGAATGGACTTGTTCGGTCCTTTGTGACGATAAGTCCCCCGGCCCTCGACGCAGCGACCACACGAATGATCGCTCCCAGATTGTGGGGATCGGTAACCTGGTCCACAAGAACGAGCGAACGGCGTGCTGGCTCGGGAGGCATCGCCCCCATAAGGGCGTTCATGTCCAGAAGCCGCACTCGCGAACACTGAGCTGCTATACCCTGATGAGGGACATCGCCCAGACCCTTCTGGAACCATGACCCGACCTTGTACTCCATCGGCACCTTCTGCCGCGACGCCTCATCCTTGATCATCCGGATGCGTTCATCCTTCTCGGAACCAGCCTCGAAGATGATCTTCTCGATCGGGTGCTCAGCGGACAGTGCACCCAGAACCGAGTTCTTGCCATAAATGAGCATACCAGTTGGTTTCGTTCTATCAGTATTAGCCACGGATGCGATACCTCACTCCATCAACGCCGTCCTCCAGAGCGACACCAATGCTCCTGAGGCGCTCCCTGATCTGGTCAGCCAGGTCGTACTGTCCTGTCTCGCGAGCAGCCCGACGCTTCGCGACGATCATGTCGAGAAGATGGCCCGAGGAGTCGTGATCGTTAGCAGTAGCTCCAACCTCTGCAGCTACTGCCTCGAGCTCATGCTGCCTACCCGCAAGAAGACTGGTCTTGTGTCTCACATACTCGTTTGTCTGGTCGAGTCCCAGCACACAGAGTGCGGACCGGAAAGTCTCAAGTGCACGAGCAGTCTCCGATCCACCGAGAGTCCGCTCTGAAGCCGTGTAGCGCACTCGCGTCATGAACTCATAGACAGACGCAAGCGCACGGGACGTGTTGAGATTGTCTGCCAGCGAAGCGTCAAACTCGCCGAGAAAGCCGGAACATGTTCTCTCAAACTCTGGCTCGACGCCGTCATGGGAGGCTTGACCCAACTCCTGCAGAAACGCCTCGAACTCTGCCATGCGCTCATAGCTGGCGAATGCCTGCCCAAACCCCGAGAGGTTCAACTTCAGAGGCTTCTCGTATGATGTCTGCAGCAGATAGAGCCGGATCACCTGCCCCGGATACTGCTCCAGCAGCTCACGAACGGTCATGACATTGCCGAGTGACTTCGACATCTTCTCGCCACCCATATTGACCATTCCGGAGTGCATCCAGTAGCGAACAAACTGCTGTCCGTCCAAGGCTGCTTCACTTTGCGCTATCTCATTCTCATGGTGAGGAAAGATAAGGTCCTCGCCGCCCCCATGAATGTCGAAGCCTGCCCCGAGATGCCTCAGGCTCATCGCCGAGCACTCGATGTGCCATCCGGGCCGACCCCTTCCCCAAGGACTGTCCCATGAGATCTCACCGGGCTTGGCAAGCTTCCACAGAGCGAAATCCAGCGGGTCCTCCTTTGCTTCGTTCACCTCTACCCGGGCTCCGCTGCGCATCTCGTCGACAGAACGGCCTGAAAGTCGACCATAGCGACTGAACTTGCGAACAGCAAAGTAGACTCCATCTGATGAGACGTAGGCATAGTCATTTGCAATGATACGACCAATGAGATCAATGATGTCCGGGATGCTTTCGGATACCCTCGGCGTGACATCGGGAGGAAGGACGTTCAGAGCCACCATGTCCTCAAGATACTCGTCGATATAGCGTGCAGAAAGATCAAGCGGTGGGATTCCCTGGTCCTGAGCCCGCTGGATGATCTTGTCGTCGATGTCTGTGTAGTTGCTGACAAACGTGACAGCATACCCTGCATGCTGGAGATAGCGTCTGAGAAGGTCATAGACAACGGCCGTTCGCGCATGCCC
>JAPLGI010000004.1 GCA_026390245.1 Caldisericota bacterium | reverse complement strand
GGGATGTTGACCTGCGTCAGTGCAGCCCCACGTTCCGGATGTTCCTTCACGAGCGCCAGCATTGTTCCAGTCATGTTGATCCTCCTCCCTGTCTCTTCGTTTTCAGGTGACACGCAAACGAGCGCTCCGGGCACTCCATTCCCTGGAGACATACCGGGCCGGCATTGGCGAACAGGAGCGGTGCCACGGCCTTGGCCTTTGCCATCATGAGCCACGCCAGAGCTCGGATCTCGAACTGCGCCCTCAGGCAACACCGGAGCTCAAAGAAGTGCCTCAGTTCCCTGGCATTCATCGTAACTACGAGGCGCGACGCAACACCCTGTGGAAGGACATAGCGGGCGTCTTCCTCGTGGACACCTTCTGACAGGAGGCGCTCGTATTCCGCGTACGCCTGGCCATAGAAACGCCCGAAATCATGACCTGGGGGAGAAACGAAGACCGGGTGAGCCTTTGTGAACCGCAGGCTCTGTTGCGAATAGGACGCCAGCCGATGCCGAACCAACTGATGAGAAGCTGCTCTCGACAGCCCCTCAACGAGGAACGTGAAACTGGCGTGTTCAAGAACGGACAGGTGTCCATTGCCACAGACCTTGTGCAGAATGCCTGCGCTGCGGTCGGCGTTGAAGGGTTCAGTGCTGTAGCAGAGATGGGCCGCATAGGCGCACAGCACGTCTGGATCTGGAGTATGAGCCAGCAGCTCCAGTCTCATGGCTTCAGCAGGAAGTCCAGCTGATGCTGGTGGTCACGCTGACCGGCTGGAAGCTCGGCAATCCGGGGGAGCGATCGGTGCAGAACTTCAATCAGCGATGCCGATGCCGCGGCCATGGCATCGAGGACCTCTCCGTGCGTGAGGAGCGAGGCACTTATGCCGGCTGCGTAGTTGGTGACGATGGCAATCGTCTGATATTCCAGACCCGCCTCCCTGGCAAGCGTCACTTCGGGCACCCCTGTCATCCCGACGACAGACCCGCCCATAAGCGCATACATGCGGACTTCCTGGGGCGATTCGAAGCGCGGGCCCTCCGCCGCCACGTACACTTCGCCCGTATGAAGCGAAAGCCCCATGGCAGTCATCTCCGTCCCGAGTACGTCCGTGACGACCGCACTGTATGGATGAGTCATGTCCGTGTGAACGACCTTGCCAACCTCGAAGAACGTCTGCGCACGCACTTTGGTGAAGTCCAGAAACCCATCCATCAGTGCATACGATCCGGGCGCGATTGACTCTCTAAGTGATCCCACGGCACTCGTCGTGACAACTCTTTCGACGCCAAGCATGTAGAGTGCCATGATATTGGCTCTGTAGTTGATGAGATGGGGTGGCACGACATGACCTTCCCCGTGACGCTTGAGAACACAGACATCCGCCCCAGCCATGGAGCCCCGCACATATGCTACATCGCCAAAGGGGGTTTCGATGCTGGAAAGGATCGCGCCGGAAAGAATCTGGACACCGTCGACGCCCGTGCCAACAATAAGACCAACAGGTCTGGACATAACTGCTCCTCAGGAACAAGTTGTCTAATACCTAACAGATTGTAGTTCCAAGGCTGGCAATGTCAACCCAAAACCAGCTTCCAGTGCCACATCCTTGCGATAGCGTTTTGACTATCATCATGAAGTCCATATAATACACGTTCATGGGGCCGTGGCTCAGCTGGGAGAGCGCATCCCTCGCACGGATGAGGTCAGGGGTTCGAATCCCCTCGGCTCCACCACTTGACCACTTACTCGACTAACAGGCTCATCACTATTGACTTTCTTTGCAGCACGGGTCCTCTCACGGGCCCGTGCTTTTTCGCGTGTAAGATCAACTTTCGTGGTCGTCAAAGTGAACGTCCAATGAATCAGAGCCACGCCTGCCTCAAAATCCACATCGATGCGGCGTATGCTGCCGTGATAGAGATCGCAGAGCTCTTCCGGTGTCCGTTTTGCCATGAATGCTTTCCAGTCATGGACTTGAGCGCGCAACGCCTCTTCTGTCGCACGGTCAGCTGCGTATTCCTCTCGCCGCGCAATCAGAGACTGGAGTTGAGCCTTCTGTTCCTCCACTTTCTTGTTTATCCCCTCATCCCAACCATGCGAGTATAGGTTGGTTTGCATGTTTTCAATGGAAGACTGCGTCTTGGCGATCATATCTTCGACCATACCCTGCTCCGCCGTAACGCCGGGATCGCCGAGATCAGTCTCTTCTAGTACCGCATGCAGTGCCTCGGACACAGCGTACGTAATGTGATGCTGCCATACGGCTTTGTGGCAGGCTGGA
>JAPLGI010000048.1 GCA_026390245.1 Caldisericota bacterium | reverse complement strand
GAGTGCGACATAGTTGGGAAAGACGAGGACCCGCACCTTTTCGCCCTGCGGCGGCATCGTGGCAGCAAGCTCTGCAAAGAAAGCCTTGGCCTCCTCAATGGTTTTGAACATCTTCCAGTTTCCTGCGACGATTTTCATGTTACTCTCCTTTTTGACACCAGATGCAAGACTCACGCCCACTAGGACTGTTCATCCTCGACGGAGCGCGCTGGAGCCGTGGGCAATCGCTCTGCGCGCACTCTGGAGATTCTCTTGCCAACGACGTTGACCACCGTGAAAACAATGCCGGCTCGCTCAACCTTGTCTCCGACACGAGGAAGGCGGCCTATCTCGGACAGCATGAGCCCCGCAACTGTATCATAGTCCTCACCCGACAACTCCGTCCGAAAGAGCTCCGACGCCTTGTCGGTCGAGACGGAGCCTTTGATAAGGAACGCATCGGCTCCCGCGTTCTCGATCTCAGCGGCCTCCTTGTCGTACTCGTCCTGGATCTCGCCAAAGACCTCCTCCAGGATGTCCTCGACGGTGATCAAGCCTGACACAGCGCCGTACTCATCAAAGAGAACAGCCGTCTGGATACGCTGTCGCTGCATTTCCTGAAGCAGGCTGCTTATCTTCTTGGTGTCTGGAGCAAAGAAGGGTTGCCGGAGGACGCCGCTTGCCTTGACGCCGGGTCCCGCACCACCCGCCATCGCTCTGAGCGTATCCTTGGCGTAAATAACTCCCACAACATTGTCGTCGTCCATCACCGGCAGACGCGAGTGACCGGTTTCGTTGATGGCCTTGATGACCTCGCTGATCGCTGCGTCCTTGTCGACTGTCGTCACATCGACAAACGGCGTCATGATTTCATACGCGAGCGTGTTTGTGTAGTCGAAGATATTGTAGATGAGACGCTCCTCCTCCTTGTCGATTACGCCATCCTCCTGCCCCATCTTCAGCAGATACCGAAAGTCGTCGGAGTCGTTCAGGTACCCAGAGTGCTTGGCACGTCGGAGCAGAGGTCCAGTGAAGACTCCTGAGACTGCGGCAAGTGCGCGGGCCCCCGGGTAGAGCAGGAGGTACAGCGGGTAGAGCAGAACAGCCGTTCCGCGCGTAACCTGCTCAGGAAATGCCTTGCCGATGGATTTCGGAATCGTCTCGGCGAAGATGACGACAACAACTGTCAACACCAATGTCGAGGCAACCGCGAGCAGGTCAGGATTCACTCGGGAGTACAGCGTGAGAACGACCCGGGCGAAGATGAAGGACGCGCCGAGATTCGCAAGATTGTTGCCCAGGACCACCACACCGATAAGCATGGCATGACTGGCCGCCATCCTCGCTCTCAGTCGGTCGGACAGCGCGGGAGACTCCCCGGTTTTCTCCAAAGCCATAGGGGTGATGGTCACGTAGCCATATTCCACCATGGAGAAAAGAAACGAGAGAAGCAGGAGGACGATCAGGCCGACAAGCTGTCCCGTCATGCCCGTCTCCTCGCCACGTCGTGGGAGTGTTCCTGCCCCAGATTCGCAAAGACATCTTCCTCCCGGCGCTCCATCAGGATGCGGTCCTGCGCACGAATATGGTCAAAGCCGACAAGGTGAAGCATTGAGTGGACAAGAGAAAACGCAAGCTGGTCCTCGATCTTGTTTCCGCCGCGGACAGCCTTGCTCTCTACCGCATCCATGCAGATGACAATGTCCCCCAGGACCCAGCCTGTTCCAGGTGCAGCGTAGCCCAGAGGGAATGAAAGCATGTCGGTGACCGAGTTCCTGCCCCTGTGGTCGCGATTCAATTCCTGCATCTGGGATGCAGCAATGAAATAGCAGGAGACGGCGACTGCGCCTCGAACTCCCGGGATGTCGACGAGTTCTGACCGCATCAGACGGACGATACCAGCGACAAGGGCCGTCAAAGCCTTGGTGTCCACCTGCCATCCGGGGTCCGACGCTTCGGTGCGACAGTGCACAGACAGGTCAGATTCTTTCATTTGCCTCCTCAGGCATCAGATATGCATCCCGAACATGGTAGAACGAGATGAGCGAAGTGAGAAAGAAGTCCTTGACACTGATGATCTCACCCAGCGTGAGTTGTGACTCGGCAAGTTGACCATCCGCGATGCGAGCGCTGATGATTGAATCAATGAGGCTCTCCAGTGTCGCTTTGTCGACTCTGGCAAGCGAACGTGCCGCAGCTTCAACACCGTCCGCGAGAAACACGAGGGAGGATTCCCTTGTATGCGGCTTGGGTCCCTGGTACCGGAACGTGTCGGGAGAGAGGTTCGCCTGCTCGGCGGAAGCCTTGTCGTAGAAAAACTGGACAACCGTGGTGCCATGATGCTCGGCAATGATGTCGACCACCTCGCGCGGCAGGTGATTGCTGACTGCAATCGTTACGCCTGCCTGCACGTGCTCCAGAATCACCTTGGTACTCAGCTCCGGCGGAATGTCTTCATGGATGTTCGGCATTTCTCCCCGGTTCTCGCCGAAGAACTGCGGATGGAGCAGCTTGCCAATGTCATGATAGTACCCCCCAACGCGTGCCAGCAGCCAGTTGGCTCCGATGCGCTGAGCAGCCCCTGCTGCAAGGTTGGCCACGTTGAGGCTGTGATGGTATGTTCCCGGAGCGCTCTCTGACACTTGGACCAGGAGCTTGCTTCCTGTATCGAGAAGCTCCCGGAGCCTCATGACCGTAGCGACGTTGAACAATCGTTCGAAAACCAGGGTCAATCCCAATGCGAAAACGGCGGCAACGATCCCTCCGGCAACCAGATAGCCGGCATTCGCGGCGATCATGGATACCTGCTGTTCGCTCAGCCCGGCGAGAGCACCGTAGATAACGGCGGCCGACGCGCCCGCAATCGGTCCGGCGAGCAGAAGAGCGCTCATCTTGTTGGCCTTCCGCATCACGATGAATACTGAAACAGCCCCGACGACAAGCCCCGAAATCATTTCAGCGGGCATCGGTACCATGATCCAGGTCATGACCATCAGCGAAAGCCCGAAGACTGTCGCCAGTCCTCCCTCAAAGAAGACGAAGCCCAGCAGAACGCAGAGGAAAAACGGAGTCATCGTTGCCGCCACGCCGCTCGCGAGCCACCCAATGACGATGCAGGAACCGCCGATAACTGCTGTTTCCATCAAGAGGTGTTCAGTTCGGGTCTTCGCGGACCCCAGTAGGACGACTGCAAGCGCAATCAGAATCCAGGCTACCCACGCCACCAGCACCTGGGACAGAACGTTTCGGAGTGCACGAGGTCCCCAGACCAGGCCTGCGCCCGCAAGCAGGTCGACAGTGCTCTGGTCCAGCTTGGTACCCTTCTTGACGATGGGGATGCCGGCGAGGATGGTTGACACGACCGGCGATACCGAAGACGCCGCCTTGTCACGAGCAAGCAGAGTCGCCTCCTGATCGTACATCAGGTTCGAAGAGACAAACCGGGCGGCCAGGAGGTACGCCGAGCGTACCTGATTTTCAGAGATCCCATAGTTCTTGACTTCCGTGTTGATGCTCTCCCGGGCGGCAGCAAGACTTCCCTCAAGGACGCCGCGACTCATGACGGTCGTCAATGCCTGGCGCGCTGCCGTCTTTGCCGATTGAACCTCTGACTCCGAGCACGTCGCGAGATACTTTGTCGTCGCACCGGCCGAGGTCATGAGCAATGCTGCAATGCGCTGAGACTGCTGGTCAGCGGTGATATCCTGCACGCGTATTGCGATGAGCTTTGTGACGATCTGTTCGAAGGAAGTGAGGGCTGCGGGGAGCAGCGAACTGTCGAACTTGTAGATGGGGGCGACTTCGTCCCGTGCGCGTTTGCGGAGGTCCTCTGTTCGCACTCCATCGACATAGACGATGTCTCGCCTCGACACCAGATCGGCATCGATGGCCGTGCCCACAGAAACGGTTCTGCGCACAGGCATGAAGGGGAGAGCGCAGAGTACCGCAGAAAGAAGTGCCACCAGAATGAAGACCAGGATGCCCATCCGCCTGAACCGTCCAAGCTTCAGACTCATAGCATGGCCAACCCCGCGCAAGAACCGGGTTATGCTACGCTGTCTGGTCATTGCTTCCGTTCGCCTCGTTTCTCTGTTTCGTTGCACGCAAGAATGTCATGCCAACATCTCCGTAGCGCCTTTCCTTGTATGTCTCCAAGGCGATCGATGGCCCGTCATATCGTTCGTGCACGGGCGTCCGCGATGCATGTTCCATGATGATAATACAGCCTTCTGCCCCATCGCGCAAATGTTCGGACAGGGTGGCAAGGATGCTCTCCTGCAGTCCCGAATCGAAGGGAGGGTCTGCGAAGAGGACGTCGAACTCCGTTCCCAGCAACCCGCCCGCATATTCATCTGCGTCTCCCTTGACGATCGAAGCCTGTTCCTGAAGCCCGACCAGCTGGAGGTTGTCCCGGATGAGGCGGATTGACCGACTGTCCGTATCGACGAAGGTCGCATGTGCCGCTCCGTTGCTGATTGCCTCAATACCGATCGCCCCCGTGCCACTGCACAGGTCGATGAACCGGGCTTGCGATAGAACGGGGCGCAGCATGTCCATGACGGCTTCCCGCGCTTTGTCAGACGTAGGGCGCAGCCACGGCTCCTTGCCCAGCGTCTTCAGCGAACGACCTTTCAGTCTGCCTGATCCGATGATCACGTCAGTTGTCCTCCAAGCCCGCCCTCGAAGGCGGATACCGGAGACACAGCATGCGGGACAGATCGGCGTGTTCCGGTGCACCAAGCGCCGGATCGCTTTCAAGGAGCTCTGAGGCAGCTTTCCGGATTTCCGGAAGCGCCGAGAGGTCGCGGTACGTCAGCAAAGCCGTTGACCCGAACAGGGGAACATCAAAGCCATGCTGGACCGTTCCAAGAATGTCGCCGGGCCCCCGCAGCTTCAGGTCCTCCTCCGCTATCTGAAACCCGTCATCCGAGTCCACGAGCACCTGCAGGCGCTCCGTGCCTTCGGCCGTCGGGACTCCCTGGATGAGAAGGCAGTGGGAAACGGAGGAGCCTCGGCCGACTCTCCCGCGAAGCTGATGGAGCGTGGCAAGCCCGAATCTCTCTGCATCCACTATGACCATGACGCTCGCGTTTGGCACGTCTACGCCGACCTCGACGACTGTCGTTGCAATCAGCGCATCCAGAGCACCCGAGCGGAAGGCACTCATGGTAGCTTCCTTGTCAGTGCTCTTCATGCGTCCGTGCAGCGAAGCAAGGCGCAGTCCCTTGAGGTTGCCCTGACCCAGCTCCCGCATCGTTTCCTCAACTGAAGCAGTACCGCTACCCTCCTCTGAAGCCGGATCGATGGCGGGGACAACGATGAATGCCTGTTTGCCCCTGGTTACCTGTTCACGAACTATGGCATACGCAATGTCGCGTTCCGCGGCCGTGACGAGACGTGTCTGAATCGGCAGCCGGCCCGGGGGTTTCTCCGGCAATTCCGAGATGTCGAGATCGCCATAGATCGTCAGGGCGAGTGTTCTTGGGATCGGCGTCGCGCTCATCACGAGTGAATGAGGCTGATTGCCTTTCGTTCCC
>JAPLGI010000125.1 GCA_026390245.1 Caldisericota bacterium | reverse complement strand
CTCGAAGCTCGGCTGGGCAATCAGGACTTCATCGCCCATGCCCCTGTGGAAGTCGTCGACAAGGACACACTGAGACTGGAAGCCCTCAAGGCAGAAGAACAGCTCGTCGGAGCCTTCCTGAAGGGACAGGGCTAGCCCTGGCACGCCATGGAGGTCAGCACGCAACGGACATACGCTGAGGCGCTGGACTGCGTCTTCTCACTTGCCAAGTTCGGCTCGAAGCTGGGCCTGGAGAGGATTCGCCGTATCATGGCGGCGCTGGGAAACCCGGAACGGCGGCTCCGATTTGTCCATGTGGCCGGCACCAAGGGCAAGGGGTCGGTCTGTGCGTTCACGGCGCGCATGCTCGAAGAAGCGGGATACACCGTCGGCCTCTACATCAGTCCTTCGCTCGTGGATGTCGGCGAACGCATCTCAATCAACGGAGCCATGCTCACCCCAACGGACTTCCTCGACGTATTCGATGTTGTGTGGAATGCCATTGGCAGCGTCTCTGACGATGATCCCGTAACGGTCTTTGAAGTCTTCACGGCCATGGCGATCGTGCACTTCGCTCGCACGAAGGTCGATATCGTCGTCTGGGAGGTCGGTCTCGGAGGACTGTACGATGCCACCAACGTCATCCCTGTCCCCGAGGTTGCCGTTATCACCAATATCGGACTGGAACACACGGACCGCCTTGGCAACTCAGTCGAGGAAATCGCGACCCAGAAAGCCGGCATAATCAAGCAGGGAGGAATTGCTGTACTTGGCAGACAGGACTACCCAGCCGCTCAGGCGACCTTGCTTGCTCAGGCCGAGGCTATGGGGAACCAGGTGTCTCTTGCCGGACGAGACTATTCGTTCTCCTCACAGCGGTTCACGCAGGACTCCGTGACATTCGACTATGCCGGCGTGGTCCTCGGGCGACGGGTCTCGTTCCCCGACGTGACCATCTCGCTGCGCGGGACGCATCAGGTCCAGAACGCGGCAAGCGCCATCACGGCCGTCATCGCCCTGGCCGTCAAGGATGGCATCGACGTGCCCGAGCCTGCGATGCGGCGTGCCCTTGAACAGACGTTCTGGCCCGGACGCATGGAACTCGTTCCTGGCACTCCAACCGTCCTTCTCGATGGAGCACACACCCGGACAGCAGCCAGGTACCTCGTGGAGTCTCTGCATGCTCATTTCCCGGGCCAGCGGTTCACGATGCTGTTTGGCGTGCTGATGGACAAGGACATGGACGGCATCGCAGGCATGCTGGCTCCAGAGGTGGACATGATCGTTCTGACACGCGTCCCGGACAACGGCCGGGCTGCGAGTCCCTGGGAGCTGGAGGAGAAGTTCCTGCGCTACCACCCCCACAGTTCCATGGTCATTGAAGACGACACGGAGCTGGCCTACGACAAGGCCCGCAGTCTGACGCCGGATGGCTCATGGCTGCTCGTTACAGGCTCGCTGTACCTTGTCGGAGCGGTTCGCAAGCTCATGGGCCTTTACACGTTTGTACGACCGTGATATTCTGTTGCGCTTGGAGGTGAAGCCATCGGCACTTCATTCGTAGAATTCTGGCAAAACACCATCATCCCGAACCTCAGTTCCATTCTCCTGGGTGCGGCCGTCCTTGCTGCCGTCATCCTTATCTGGATCATCAAGGACACGTCCAGGAGAGGTGCCAACACCCTCGTCTGGTCGGTATTTACCGTGATAGGCCTAGGGTTGCTGCCGCTGGTCGTCTATCTTCTGGTCCGCGACCCCCTGACCCTGGATGACCACATGACGGACAAGCTGAACAATGACGTTCTCAAGCTCGAGAGGAGCTACTACGCCTTCCTCATGGACGAGCAGGACAGGAAGTGCCCGATATGCGGACACGAAGTGAAGTCACGGTACCGGTTCTGTCCGGCATG
>JAPLGI010000191.1 GCA_026390245.1 Caldisericota bacterium | reverse complement strand
GGTATTTACTCGTGCAGATGTAACATCCATGAGAAACCTCCTGATTTTCGGTTTTGCATTCGCTCTTGGTCTTGGACTTCCCGGATATATGGCACAGCATACGATTGTCTTCGCCAACGCAGAATGGCTTGCGGGCATCTTGAACGGACTTCTCAAGAATGGCATGGCTGTTGGCGGCATTACTGCCGGTATTCTTGACAACCTCATTCCCGGCACGGACAAGGAAAGGGGCATTGGAGTAAGAGACTAGGGCACTTCTTCAGGCAGTTCCTCTCATGGGAGGGCGCAAGCCCTCCCATTTTGTCTGCGTGCTGAGGCGCAGTAGAAACAAGGAGACCAGTTGATGTTCAGAATCCGAAGCTTCCCCAAGCTCTTGCTCTCCATCTCGACGATTGGCCTGATCATCAGCATTTTCTCGGTGTTCTTCAGGGACAAATGGCTGTTCGGCGCCTTGTGCCTTTTGGTCTCCTCCGCCATCTACGCTGCATACCTTCTTTCCTACGACTACAAGGCATCTCATCTCATGCAGCTGGCCAAGAAGCACCTTGACAGAAATGAGGTGGACAAGGCGGTCGATTGCATGCTGGTATCTGCCCGGCTGAATGCGAATGAGGAAAATCTTGTCAGGATATTTGGACAACAGAGGAAGAATCTCGATACCTTCAGGGCCGCATCAGCCAAATTGTATGAGAAGATGGATGCAGGCGATACTCCGTTTGTGAGATTTCTCATCGGGAGCTTCTTCTATTTTGCAGGCGACATCCAGAAGACCAGGGAACTGCTGACAGCGATCCCGGTTGGGGAGCGTTCGATCAAGACGGTCAGGCTATTGGGCTCGGTCCTGTATGACATGAAAGACTACGATGGTGCAATCGAAGTCTTGAGCCGGTATGACTCCTCCTCCCTTCCCACGAATGAAAATGAGCTTGCCGTTGTTTTTGGCCTGGGCATCGCCTATCTCAGCAAGGGCGACAAGGACAAAGCATCACAGTATCTGCAGAGAGTGCAGACAAGAAGCCCGAAATTCGGCAACGTGTCGCAGATCCTGGCCGCGATGAAGGACAAAGCTGACTGAGGGGCAGCACGTCGAAGAACGAGGGTGGATAGCCTGCCCTGGTTGCCTGTGCAACAAGTCTCCAGGGCAGCAGGCGTATGTTCCCCCTCATCTTCGTATCCGGGGTTGGCTCGCAGATGACCGCCAGTGGTCCACGAAGGAGTGGGTTCCCGCCGTGCGCTCCAGTCTCTTTCTATTGATTCAGTTTTGGATTTGATATAATAAACTGGGAGTAGTTGGAGTTGACGTCGAGACCGTTTGTCGCGGGGCATCGTGCAAAGCCGGACTCCTTCCAGCCGGGCGCATGGAATCAGTGAAAAGGAGATGATGGCGATGCCGGATACAGTTGCTTCGAGCCTCTGGTTGTCCCTGGTGGACATGGTGGTGGTGTTTGGGGTCTTGGCGTTTCTCATGTTCATCTGTTACGGACTGAAGTTCTTCAGCCGCGGGTCCCTGGATGAAGCGTTGGCAGAGGACAGTGGTGACAGCCAGATCGACGTCGCAGCCGGCGATGAGCCTGCCTCGGAGCTCCCGATGCTTGACAGGGCATCTGCGGCTGGTGGTGGCTTCGTGCCGTCATCCCCCATTCCTGCCACGGTTGAGCCCGGTCAGCCGGGGACAGATGGTGTCCGCAGTGCCGGCCAGAACGCAGGAGGCCTCCGGACAGCGACTGCGCAAGTGCGCGCCTTCAGAATCACGGTGGCTGGAAAGACCTTCGAGGTAGGGGTCGAGCAGACAGCCGGCACACAGCCTGTCGTACAGTCTGTGAATCAGGCCGTGACAGCTCCCATGCCTGCTGCACAAACACCAGTGGTTGCACCCCCTGCGTCTCAGGGTCGCCCAGTTGCGCCTCCGGCTGCACCTGCCGTTCCTCGTCCAGTGCCTTCTGCCCGCACAGGTGAGGGGTCCAATGTCATGAAATCCCCGTTGCCCGGCAAGGTCCTCAAGGTATTTGCCGCACCTGGCAAGGCGTTCAAGCGGGGCGATGCACTGCTGATCATCGAAGCCATGAAGATGGAAAATGAGATCCTTGCCCCGCGTGACTGCGTGGTCAGCGAGGTCCATGTCGAGGCCAACCAGTCCGTCAAGACGGGCGAGTCCCTCCTGAGGATGGAATAGAGCCATGAGTGTTATTCTGAGTGCAATCAAGGGTTTCAAGAGCTTCTCCGGCATCTACAACTTCACATGGGGCAACGCCGTCATGCTGGTCGTTGCCTTGGTGCTCATGTACCTGGCGATCGCCAAGGACTTCGAGCCAATCTTGCTGCTGCCGATTGCGTTTGGATGCTTTCTCGCGAACATCCCGGCGGCCAAAGGTGCTTTCTTCAGCATCAACCC
This sequence comes from Caldisericota bacterium, assembly GCA_026390245.1. Lineage (GTDB taxonomy): Bacteria > Caldisericota > Caldisericia > Cryosericales > Cryosericaceae > Cryosericum. Next base: position 882 of record JAPLGI010000191.1, on the reverse strand, counting down.
CGAGTATGTCCGCGATCTGACCGGTACCGTCAAGCCCACAGCCCTGCTCGACTTCTTCTACTTCCTCGTCAAGTCCGAGATCCTGCCTCCGCTCATTTTCCTTGGCATCGGCGCGATGACGGACTTCGGGCCGCTTCTGGCCAACCCGGTGTCGCTCCTGCTGGGTGCGGCTGCACAGTTTGGTGTCTTCGTTGCCATGGTCGTTGCCAAACTGCTGCAGTTTACGATTGGTCAGGCGGGTGCTATCGGCATCATCGGAGGGGCCGACGGGCCGACAGCCATCTATACGGCCACCAAGCTTGCCCCGGAACTGCTGGGCCCCATCGCGGTCGCCGCCTACACGTACATGTCGCTCGTGCCACTGATCCAGCCGCCCATCATGCGGCTGCTGTCCACCCACGAGATGCGCAGCACGGTCATGGAGCAGCTGCGCCCGGTGGGCAAGCTCGAGCGTATCCTGTTTCCCATCGTCACGACCTTCGTCATCGGCATCCTTCTGCCGCCGGTGGCACCCCTTGTGGGCATGCTCATGCTGGGCAACCTGTTGCGTGAGAGTGGTGTGGTGGAGCGGCTCAGCAACACAGCCGCCAACGAGCTGATCAACATTTGCACGATCTTCCTGTCGGTTGCCGTGGGCGGGTCCATGAACGCCGAATCCTTCCTCAACCTCAAGACGCTCTACATTATCGGTCTGGGCGTGATCGCCTTCGGGTTCAGTACGGCGGGCGGGATGCTGCTGGGTGACCTCATGTGGGTGCTGTCCGGACACAAGATCAACCCGCTCATCGGTTCAGCGGGCGTGTCAGCCGTTCCCATGGCCGCGCGCGTCAGCCAGAAGGTCGGCCAGCAGGACAACCCTGCCAATTTCCTGCTCATGCACGC
>JAPLGI010000221.1 GCA_026390245.1 Caldisericota bacterium | reverse complement strand
CGCCAAGATGCGCTCGTTCCTCACGATGCTGGGGATCATCATCGGCATCGCCGCGGTCGTCATGTTGATGGGAGTGGGCAACGGCTCAAAACAGAGTATCCTTTCGAGAATGCAGGGATCGGGTTCCGGAAATCTTTATCTGACAGCGGGGACGAGGGCGACTGTCCTCATGGGTGGTTTTGGAGGGCAAGGGGGCCGTCCCGGGCAGTCTTCATCAAGCACAAAGATCACGATGGACGATCTGACGTATATCGAGGAGAACTCGACGATGTCGATTATTGTCTCTCCTGTGAATACGACGAATCTCACCATCAAGCGGAATAGTACGACGATGTCAGGCACAGGGATCTTTGCGACCGTGAACTACTTTGAGGTCGAGGGGGTCACTGTTGCGGACGGGCGGGCGATTACGCAGGGAGATGTCGACAACCGGACGCGCAATGTCGTTATCGGGGATACGGTGGCGACGACGCTTTTCCCTGATGAGTCAGCCGTCGGGCAGGATATCCGCCTGAACGGCGCCACGTACCAGGTCGTCGGCGTCGCTGCGGCCAAGGGCGAAACAATGGGCAGTTCGGTCGACACGTCCATTGTCCTGCCGTTCTCGGTCGGTGAGAAATCATTTGGTATGACCCGCAACGTTGTATCGAGAACGACGATCAAGTGCGTGGACCCAACTCAGAGCGCCGCTGTGGCGACAGAAATCACGGACAACCTGACACTCAAGCACAAGAAGGTAGATTTCACGGTCCAGGACGTGGCGGCGATGACGGAACTGGTAACGTCGTCCATGACGACACTGACGGCCTTGCTCGCGGCCATCGGTGGACTCTCACTGCTGGTCGGTGGCATCGGTATCATGAACATCATGCTTGTTTCGGTCACGGAGCGCACGCGTGAGATCGGCATCCGCAAGGCGCTCGGTGCCAAGGAGTGGGACATCCTCGGCCAGTTTCTCATAGAGTCGTCCCTGTTGAGCATTTCGGGAGGAGTTATTGGTATTGTCGTGAGTGTGCTCGGCTCACAGTTTGTGGTCTCACGCTTCACGACCACGGCAATTACCGGTTCCTCCATCCTACTTGCCGTCGGCTTCTCCATCGCCGTTGGCATCTTCTTCGGGGTCTACCCCGCGCGCAAGGCTGCCCGTCTGGTTCCGGTCGAAGCCCTGCGGTATGAATAGGAGGCACGTCATGAAAACGAAATTCCTTGGGATCATGGTTGTCATCGCTCTGCTTGTGTCCCTTGTGGGCATCCGGCAAGTGGGAGCAGCCGATGCAGCTCCCTTTGTCAGTGTAAGGACGGTAGACGGGTATGTCGGCGAGTATGAGGAGTATCACATCAGCTTCCTCCTCAGCCGTGACGTGAAGGCACACGAGACGCTCAGCGTCGTGTTCGACGATAGCATCACCCGGGCAGGTGTGGGGGACATTGCTGCTGGAAACGTATTGATAGACACAATGCCCGCCGGCTCATCGTCGCTGTGGTCGGGGCATGTCCTCACTGTCTCCACCCCCATCAACTTGTCTGGCGGAACGGTCCACGAGCTCACCATCCTGCGCGGTGCCATGGTGCAGAACCCGTGGACGGCGACGCACGTCCAGCTGCTGTTCAAGGACGACACGACAGGGACAACGCTCACATCGAACTTCTACGGGATCACTACTGTGACGGAGATCGCACCCGTTTCACTGACGGTCGACACGTCGGGCGCTAGTCATCTGACAGTCCTGCTGCGCTTCCGCACTGGACGGACAGGCGCACTTGTCGGTGCACCGGCAACTCGCTCTGCGTCTGCTGTTACCTCCGACACCATCACCATAAGGCTGTCTCCTGTTCTGTCACAGGTCTGGGACCTGAGCGGAGGTCCTGTCGCCTGGTTCAGTATTGCTGGAACAATTCTCCAACCTCGTCGTCTCCAACTGGTTTCACTGTCCGACCGATCCAGGCAACAGCCGACCAAGTATCAGAAGCAGGCAACGTACGTGCTGGATACCAGCGTTGGAGCATCTACCGAGGTACTGGTGCGCCTCGAGTTCGATGAACCGGCGGGAATGTCGGTTCCACTGACGACAGACGATTTCGCGCTTGTGTGGACGTCAAAGGAGCAGACAATGGTGCGCTTGCCCCTGACGGGCGTTCCCGCGCCCGCGCCAGACTCGGTTGATGACAATCCGGTCTTGCCCGCGGACGTGACGGTTCCGGTTATCACATGGAAGGTGCAGCAGAGCAGGTTCTCGTCGCGGTTGGTGATGTTGGACATCGCTGTTATAGAAGAGAACCTGGATGAGGCATGGTTCTCTGGAGGAACGGGCAGTTTCATCCACACGCGGCTGGCTACCGGGGACAATACTGTCTTTGTGATCAACCGGAGTGGCATTCACGGCACCGTCGTGGCAACCGACATGGCAGGCAATACGACCACCGTGTCCATCGACCTTCCTGCCCCTTCCGGGACCTGATCCAGCTGACATACGGTCTTTCATCTCCGTCAGGGGCTGCGAGCAGAATAACGGGAGGTCACCCGCTTACTGGCAGCCCCTTCACAATGTTCAGGCGACGTACCACGCGCGCCGACCTGCATCTGGCAATTGGAACGTTGCAGAACCATTGCTGCTGATTCAACATGGGGCGCCCATACTTGCTATAATGCGGCATGGATTGAACAGATGCGATGTCGAGAGGATAGGCGACGGGGCGGTGTCCCCGACGGAGGAACAATGGGAAGAAGGAATGCGCGTGTCGTCCTCGCTGGACTGGTGGTAGTCGCTGTACTGGGGC
>JAPLGI010000104.1 GCA_026390245.1 Caldisericota bacterium | reverse complement strand
TGAGCCCATCGACAATGATCTCGCAGCGTGCCATGAATTCCTGGCGCATGGTCTCCACGTCATCCTGCGGACCGGTCAGCGCTTCGATGCCGGCCATCTGCGTGAACGTGGCAGTGCAGGAGGCCGTGTTGGCGATGACCTTGGACATCCACTCTATGAGCCCGCGTGGCCCGGCGGCGTAGCCGAGGCGCCAGCCGGTCATGGCGTAGGTCTTGGACATGCCGTCCATGATGATGGTTCGTTCCTTCATGCCGGGGAGCGAGGCGATGGAGAAGTGCTCGCCCTCGAACACGAGGCGCGAGTAGATCTCGTCCGACAGGACATAGAAGTCATACTTCTTCGCCATCTCGGCAACCAGCTCCAGGTCCTCGCGCGCGATGATGCCGCCCGTTGGGTTGGCAGGCGAGTTGATGACCACCAGCTTGGTGCGGGGTGAGACCAGCTTGACAAAGGTGTCGCGGTCGAAGCCGAAGTCCTTCTCCTCAAGGATGGGAAGAGGCACGGACTTGGCGCCGGAGATGTTGATGCACGATTCATAGATGGGGTAGGAGGGATTGGGGTAGATCGCCTCGTCGCCGTCCTCGAGCAGGGTCATGCACGCCGAGTAGATGACGTCCTTGGCACCGGGGGTGACCAGCACCTCCTCGGCCGCCACAGTAAGGCCGCGCGTCCTGCTGATGTACTCTGCGATCGCCTTCCGGAAGTCCATGCGGCCCATCGTCGGCGAGTAGTGCGTGTAGTTCTGCTCGATCGCTCGGATGCCAGCCTGCTTGATGTTCTCGGGTGTGTTGAAGTCGGGCTCGCCAATCTGCATGTAGATCATGCTCTTGCCCTGGCGTTCCAGTTCCTGCGCCTTGGCCATCACGACGAAGGCTCCTTCGCCCCCTGCCCTCTGCACGCGTTTCGTTACTTTCAGCATGTCCTTGACCTCCCTGTCGATGGTTCAGCGCTCACGCGCGATCATTACCTGTCGTGCCTGTGCCCGGCCCTGGGCTGCATGAACGGCCGCTTGACCACGACGCCTGCCTCAGCCTTTCCGCGAATCGGGATGTACACTGTGTCGCCAATGTTGACAGAATCCTTTGCGACCATGCACAGGGCATACGTGCCACCCAGGGTCGGGCAATAGTTGCCGCTAGTGACATAGCCGATCTTGACAGGCGCCTCAGGGCTGCCGGCCAGGCAGTCGAACCCGTTGCGCGGGATGGCCCCGCCATGCATCTTTACGCCGATCCACTTGCGCGGGACACCCGCTGCCTTCATAGCCAGCAGAGCGGACTTGCCCACAAAGTCATGATTCCAGCTGATGAGAAAGTTCTGCCCGGACTCCAGCGGCGCTATCGTATTGTCAAGGTCATGACCGTACAGCCAGTAGCAGACCTCGAAGCGCAGCGTATCGCGAGCGCCCAGCCCGTTGGGCACCAGGCCGAACGGCTTGCCGGCATCCAGGAAGGCGTTCCACATATGAGGCGCTTCTGCGGCGGCGAAGTAGATCTCGTAGCCGTCCTCGCCCGTGTAGCCGGTCCGGGAGACGATGCACGCGCGGCCGGCGACCGTGGTCTCAAGGAAGTGGAAGTAGCCCAGGCTGACGATGTCTGCGGGCGTCATGCCCTTCAGGATGTCCTCCGCCTTGGGCCCCTGCAATGCGATCTCGGCGTACTTCGCCGTCGCCCCCGTGATGGAGATGTCGCCCAGCTTGTGGCCAGCGACCCAGGCAAGGTCCTTCTCGTAGTTGCCGGCGTTGACGACCAGCAGGAACCTGGTCGCGCTGTACTTGTAGATGAAGAAGTCGTCGACGACCGTCCCTTCCGGATAGAGGAACTCGGCATACTTGATCTCGTACGGCTCGAGCAGAGCCGCGTTCCAGGTGGCAATGTAGCTGACGAATTTCTCGGCATCGGGTCCTTCGACCTCGATCTCCCCCATGTGCGAGACGTCGAACACTCCCGCGGCTGT
>JAPLGI010000207.1 GCA_026390245.1 Caldisericota bacterium | reverse complement strand
CTTCAGGAGACCCGTGATCACGGCCTCGGCCGACAGCGTCTCGTAGCCAACGAAATGCGAGCTGCCGACCGTGCCTCTCAGCTTGACGTATCCGGTCCGCTCGCGGCTTGCCTCTTCGACGCCCGAAGACTCGCTGCCGCCATGGCGCTGGTCATTGAGCAAGGCGTCAAAGCCTTCACGGTCAAGGTGGAGTCCAGCATCTCGCAGGAGGTCAGCCGTCAGCTCGACCGGGAAGCCCATCGTGTCGTGCAGGTAGAACGCGGTCTTGCCGGGCAGAGTGTCGCCCCCGTCCTGGCGCACCGCGTCGACCGCCCTGGTGAACTCAACCAGGCCCTCGCGGAGCGTATGGTCGAACCGCAGCTCCTCGACCTGCATGTCGCCCTTGATGCGGTCAGCCTCGGCAAGCAGCTCCGGGAACGGCCCCTTCATGACGTCGATCACCGTGCCCGCCACGTTGCCCATGAATGGGCCTTCGATGCCGATCATCCGACCCAGCGCCTGAGAGCGGCGCAGGAGGCGGCGCAGGACATAGCCCTGCTTCTCGTTGCCAGGCAAGAGGTTCTCGGCCATGAGGAATGTGCAGGCGCGCACATGGTCGGCGATGGTCTTGATGCGGGCTGTCACCCGCGGCTCTGCGCCATATTCCTGATGCGACAGGTCCGCCACCGTCTGGATGATGGGCCGGAACCCGTCCGTCTCGAAGTCGGTGTCCGTCTCCTCCATGATACTCGTCATGCGCTCCAGGCCCAGCCCGGTGTCGATATTCTTGCGGGCAAGCGGCTTCAGCGAGCCGTCCGGCTGACGGTCGAACTGCGTGAACACGAGGTTCCAGTACTCGAGGAACCGGTCCCCGTCGTCGCCCATCTGCTGGCGCTCGTCACCCGGGTGACGCACCCCACGGTCGATGTACAGTTCACTGCATGGGCCGCACGGACCGACGGGGCCCATGGTCCAGAAGTTGTCGTCGGCGCCCATCGGCACGATCCGGTCGCGCGGGATGCCAACCTTCTGCCAGATGTCCGCCGTCTGGAGGTCTTCCTTATATATTGTTACCCAGATACGGTCGGCCGACAGGCCAAGGACCCTGGTCGAGTACTCATAGGCCATAGCGATGGCGTCGTCCTTGAAGTAGTCGCCGATGGAGAAGTTGCCCAGCATCTCAAAGAAGGTGTGATGACGTGCCGTCCGGCCAACCCGCTCGATGTCGTTCGTGCGGATGCATTTCTGGTCCGACGTCATGCGGAGGCTGGGAGGAGCCACCTCCCCCAGGTAGTACTGTTTGAGCGGGACCATGCCGGCTGCTGTGAACAGCAGCGTCGGGTCAGGCGACAGCAGGGGAGCGCTGGGGAGCCTCAGGTGGTCATGTCCCTCGAAGTACCGGAGAAAGCCTTCTCGAATGTCAGCTGAGTTCACATTTCACCTCACGGAATGCCGGTCATGCCAAGCCCCCGGCGCATGAGGACAGTATATGCTCAGCGCCCCGTGAGGCAAGAACGCCCTGTAACAAAACGGGACGGTTCCAAAAGTGTAACAGTGTTACAGTTTTGGAACCGTCCCGAAAGTGTAACTAGCGAGTCGAGCGGAAGATGCCCGTCCGCTGAAGCGCAAGCACGACAAGCATGGAGGCGACCCCGTTGAGGAGACCGCGGAGGAAATTGAAGAGGATGATGCTGGGCATGATCGCTTTGACCTGCGCAAGCGAGTATCCAAAATACAACGGATCCACAACAAGGTTCAGGCCAACCATGACCGCAGTCATCGCAAGCACACCGATCCCTGCTGCAGCGATTCTTATCCACAGTCTCTGCGAACGAGCCACCAGAACCAGCGGAAGCGCAAAGACGATGACCGCCATGGTATTCATCACCGCTCCGACCAAGCCGTTTCCGCCACGACCGATCAGCACCCACAATAGCCCTTTGACAATGGCGGTCAGCACTGCCGCGCCAGGTCCAAACATGGAGCCCGAGACCACGACGGCGACATCGCCAAAGTC
>JAPLGI010000015.1 GCA_026390245.1 Caldisericota bacterium | reverse complement strand
GAGTGTCTCGACATCGACGCCAATCAGCGCAGGCACCGAGTTGCTTGCAGTGACACCGTCGACGCCAGCGCGCTTCAGTGCCCTGGCAATCTCGACGATATCCGTTACCTGGGGAGTGATCTTGATGAGAACGGGGGTATCACCGGCAGCTTCCTTCACCCACCGCGCAACCTTCTCGGTCGCCTCGACGCTTTGCGCCAGCATACGCCCGGGGGCTTCACCCATGCTCCCCTGGGGACAGCTGAAACTGCACTCGACAAGGTCGACACCAGCCTTCTTGAGTTGCCACACCAGTGATTGCCAGTCTTCCTTCTTCGATCCCATGATGGACGCGGCGATCATCTTTGTTGGGAACATGCTCTTCAGTGCAACAACGCGCTCGCAAATCTCATCGATATGATATTGCGAAATGAGGTCGATATTGCCGAGCCCCCACAGCTTGTGCGCGGCCGTACCAAACGACGACATCATTGGGTATTTCAGGTTGACGGGGTTGCTCTCGATCGACGTCGTCTTGAGCACGACACCTGCCCATCCCGCCTTCAGTCCGTCGACGGCGATGTCCAGTTCGTCCGTGGGCGGTGCTGCCGACAGAATGAAGGGGTTTTCCAGATGCAAGCCCAGAAAGTCATATGAGAGGTCGTGTTCTCGATACATTACTTCCCTCCTGCCACAAACGCCACAATCTGCTCCGCCGCTCTCTTGCCGTCACGCACTGCCTCCACGACAGTCTGGGCACCGTGAACGGCGTCACCACCGGCATAGACTCCGGGCATGCTGGTCTGCATATTGTCCCCAACGCTGATGAGTCCCGAGTTGCTGCGGGCGAGACCCGGGAAAACGCCCTCCTCGACCCGCTGTCCGATAGCGACGACGACCGTGTCGAGCGGAATGATGAAGCTCGATCCCGGCAGAGGTTCAAACCTGCAACGGCCGGATTCATCCTCTTCGCACAGATGTGCCTGAGTGACCTGCAGCCCCTCCACATGGTGACCGCCAACGACCTTGTCGGGAATTGCCAGGAACTGGTAGGTCACACCAAGGGCTGTAGCCTCTTCGATCTCCCTCTTGAATGCCTTCAGCTCCTTGATGCCACGACGATAGACCACGATGACGTCTCGTGTCGGGTCTTCTTCACGCAGCATGGAAGCTACCTCGATCGCCACGTTCCCGCCGCCGATGACTCCCACGCGGTTGCCTGCACCACTGCTTGTGCCAGATTTCATTTTTCGCAGCAGTTCGCGCGCATGATACACACCAACCAGCTGTGTGCCTTCGACGTTCATCTCGCCCTCTGAGGGCAGTCCCGTGGCGACAAAAACGGCGTCATAGTCAGCAGTCAGATGCTTCACATCAGTCATGCGTTCTCCGTGGACATTCGCAACAAATGAAGACGTCAGGAAACGCACTTCCCGCTCTTCGACCTCGTGCGGATACCGACGAGCCGACACTTCCTGAGAGGGCACGCCTCCAGCTTGCCGAGCCTCGAAAACGTCACAGGAGAATCCCCTGATCCTGAGCTCGCGAGCACAGGTTAGTCCCGCAGGGCCAGCCCCAACGATGGCGACTCTGCCCTCGGCGGCCCGGGGCAGCTCCATGCGGTCCGATGGGTCGGTCAAGTCCGTCACGAAGCGATGAAGTTCCCGAATGCGAACGGGACCGTCAATCTTCGACCGCGTGCAGACTGACTGACAAAATGCCTCTTCGGGACAGATGCGGCCACACGTCTCGATGAACGGATGGGCATCCTGCAGAAGGGTCCGCGCTCCGTGCAGGTTTCCACTTCGAATCGACTGGATGAATTCAGGCACAGGAACATGCGCGGGGCACTTCACCTGACATGGCGCATCGTAACAGTAGAGACAACGCTCGGCTTCAATGGCCGCCTGCTGTCGGCTCAACGTCTTCTCGGATTCTTCCATCGTTCCTCCCATGGTCCATGATTCTGCAGTTATCAACCTCTGCAACTGCGGCCTGCAGAGCCTCCCACAACGTGAAAGCGCAACCACCAGCTTCTCAGAAACTGCTTCTCTTGTGTTATACGCCGATTCTTCGGTTTTTCCAACCTCATCGAGCCCTGGCTGGACCCGGAACAGACATGGGGCCAGCCTTTCGGCCGGCCCCATGAGAACTTCCAGAGTGAAGCCTAGCTCACAAAGTGACAGGAAACCATGTGACCAGAGCCCATGTCACGCAGCTCCGGCTGCTGCTCAGCACAGATCGGTTGGGCAATGGGGCACCGTGTCCGGAAGTGGCACCCGCTGGGTGGATTGACTGGACTTGGCAGGTCCCCCTTGAGCACAATACGCTGGCGCTGCATCTCAATCCTCGGGTCAGGAATGGGTACTGCCGACAGCAGGGCTTTTGTATACGGATGCAATGGATGCCTGTAGATATCCTTGCTTTCGTCGACCTCGACGACCTTGCCGAGATACAGGACAATCACGCGATCACTGATATGCTTGACCATCGCGAGGTCATGGGCGATGAATAAGTACGTCAACCCCAAGTTCTGCTGCAGATCTTCGAGCATGTTTACAATCTGGGCCTGGATACTGACGTCAAGGGCCGAGATCGGTTCATCTGCAATGATGAACTCCGGATTCATGGCCAGGGCTCGAGCTATGCCGATACGCTGACGCTGTCCCCCGGAAAATTCATGCGGAAACCTGTTGGCATGTTCCGGATTGAGGCCGACTGTCCGCAGCAACTCCTGAACGCGCTCCCGGCGCTCAGCCAAGGTGCCGATACTGAAGATGTCCATCGGTTCCCCAATGATGTTGCCCACAGTCATGCGAGGATTCAGCGACGCGTAGGGGTCCTGAAAGATCATCTGCAATTTGCTGCGAACCTTGCGCATGGCTTCATTCGTCAGGACACACAGGTTCTGGTCACAGTAAGTGATGGCGCCCGCAGTCGGCTTGTACAGACCCACAATGGTTCTGCCGACCGTCGTCTTCCCGCAGCCCGTCTCGCCGACGAGTCCCACCGTCTCTCCCCGACCAACGTCGAACGAAACATCGTCGACAGCCTTCAGGCTGGCCATTTGTCGCGTGAAGGGTCCGCCGACATTGACTGCGAAGTACTTCTTGAGATGCTCGACCTTGAGTATGGTATCCATCGTCAGTCCACCTTCACAAATCCAATAACTGCCGGGGCGGCCGGATGATGGAGGAAGCACCTGGCACGATGCCCTTCTCCAACCATGACAAGCGGTGGCTCCTGCTCGCGGCAGATGTTCATGGCGTATTTGCATCGTGGAGCGAACTTGCAGCCGGCGGGAGGTGACAGAAGATCCGGGGGACTCCCTTCAATTGGCACCAGTCGTTCCCTGTTTTCGGCATCGAGCCGTGGAACGGATTTCATGAGTCCCATGGTATATGGATGCCCGGGCTTCTCGTAAAGGTCATAGACGTCTGCTTCTTCGAGTACTCGTCCTGCATACATGACAACAACCTTGTCGGCCATGCCGGCTACGATGGAAAGGTCATGACTGATAATGATGATGCTGGACTTGAGTTTTGCCTTCAACTCCTTCATCAACTCCAGGATCTGCGCCTGAACCGTGACATCCAGCGATGTCGTCGGTTCATCGGCAATAACCAGTTCCGGACTGCACGAAAGCGCCATTGCAATCATGACGCGCTGGCGCATGCCTCCCGAGTACTGGTGTGGATAGTCACGCATGCGTTCTTCGGGGTTGGGGATGCCGACCAGGGCGAGCATGTCGACAGCCCTCTTCCAGGCCTCCTCCTTGGTTGCAAGTCCGTGCACCACCATGGACTCGGTCATCTGCAGACCGATGGTCAGCACTGGGTTGAGAGAAACCATCGGATCCTGGAAGATCATGCCGATGTGGCGACCTCGCACTTTCATCATCGCGTCGGCAGGAAGACCCAGCAGATCGACCATCCCTTTGTTGGGACCCTCTTTCTCCGTTCGGTCCGGCATTCCCAGTGCCGCACCGTCAAACCACACGTTTCCCCCCTCAATCCGGCCTGGAGGGCTAGGGATGAGGCGCATGACGGACATCATCGTCACGGACTTGCCCGAACCGGACTCCCCCACAATACCAACGACAGAGTCCTTGGGCACCGTCAGGCTCAGGTCGTCCACAGCATGGACAACACCCGCGTAGGTGTGAAAATTGGTCGTCAGACCCTGGATGCGCATCAGAACATTATCTTCATTCATCGCGCACCCCCTATTGCCTCAGGCGTGGATCCAGCGCATCGCGCAGGCCGTCGCCCAGGAAGTTGAAGGCAAACATCGTGAGGCTGATAGCGAGTGCCGGAAACAGCACCAGGTAGGGGAATGAACGGATGGCCTCCGTACCGTCCGACGCAAGAACGCCCCAGCTGGCTACCGGTGCACTGACCCCCAGTCCAATGTAGCTGAGAAAAGCCTCGGTGAAGATCGCAGATGGAATCTCCAGGGTAACGGTGACGATGATGGGACCCATGGCATTGGGGATCAGGTGCCTGAAGAGGATGCGATTGTTCGGTGCGCCGATGGTTTTTGCAGCCAGGGCAAACTCACGCTCCTTCAGCGACAGGATCTCACCGCGGACGATGCGCGCCATTGGCAGCCAATACGTGAGCCCAATCGCGATGAATACGTTGACAAGGGGGCTGACCCCTTTGTCCTTGAACAGCACGGTCAGCAGGATAACAATAATGAGCGTCGGTATGCCATACAGGATGTCAACAATACGCATCATGATGTCGTCGACTCGTCCTCCGAAGTAGGCGGCAATTCCGCCGTAGGTCACACCGATGAGGAAGTTGAGAGCCGCGCATACGATGCCCACGGCCAGCGAGATGCGTGAGCCATACATGACACGTGTCATCTGATCGCGTCCCAGCTGATCCGTTCCGAAGGGATGTCGCAGTGTGGGGGACTGGAAGGTATTCTCCAAGTCCTGATCTTCGTAGCTGTATGGTGATACCATTGGTCCGACAACAGCGACGAAGAGCAGGGCGATAATGATCCAGAACCCTACGACAGCCAGCCTGTTGCGGCGAATCCGACGTATGGCATCGCTCCAGTATGTTGTTGGTCGTCCGGCAATCTGCTGCAATTCTCCAGAACCCTGTGGGGAAAGCTCGAATTTGCCTCCTTCAGGGAGAGCTCCTTCCTTGAATTCCCAGGCAGTCTGTGCGGCCATCAGGACACCTTCCTTTCGACGTACCGGATACGCGGGTCGAGCCATGCGTAGGTCAGGTCGACCAGGAAGTTCATGAACACCAGCAAAGCGCTGTAGAAGATGGTCACGCCCAGGATGGTCGTGTAGTCACGGTCATTGATACTGGTGACATAGTAGCGGCCAAGGCCCGGAATGGCGAAAATCTTCTCGACGACGAAGCTCCCTGTGAATACCGCCGCGATGAGCGGCCCCAACACCGTGACAACCGGTATGAGGATGTTGCGAAGTGCATGCCGGAAAATGACGAGGCGCTCGGAGAGTCCTTTTGCCCGTGCTGTCGTGATGTACTCCTGTCGCAAGACCTCAAGCATGGACGACCGTACAAGACGTGCCAGGAAGGCTATCGGATACCCTGCCAGAGTAACAGCGGGAAGGATGATTTGCCTGATGGAGCCCCACCCGGCAGCAGGCACAAGATGCAGCCCAAGGGCGAAGATGAACATGAGCAACACCGCCATGATGAAATTGGGGACGGATACCCCCAGAAGGGCAATGAACATGACGAAATTGTCCTGCCAGCCGTTCTGTCTGAGTGCACCCCAGATGCCCAGCGGGATGCCGATGACGACTGCGAGAACCACCGCCACGACCCCCAATGCGGCCGACACAGGAAACCCGTCGTTGATGATGTTGTTGACCGTACGGTTCTTATACTTGAA
>JAPLGI010000022.1 GCA_026390245.1 Caldisericota bacterium | reverse complement strand
GTCACACAGAGCTTTCTCTGGCTCGGCCATGTCATACGATTCGTGCCTGCGGCACCCGATGAACCACGCAGACTGCAGGTGATGGTACTCAAACCGCGTGTTCAGGGCGTCGACCGTGCCGGTCGAACCTGTTGTGACGAGTGTCATGGTGTATGGTGACTGACTGAGGATACCGTGGCGGGCAAGGGCCGACTCCATGCTGATGTATGTTGGCGATCTCAGGACCATGGCAAGCTCTTCCTGGGTCGGAGGGTTGTAGGGGTTGAGGTAGAGACCTTTTGATGCCCGAGTCAACATCCCTCGGGAGGTGAGGCGGCTCAGTTCGACGCGCGCGCTCGGCATGTCCCTGCCCAGCAATGTCGCAAAGTCCACTGTGCGGAAGATCTTCTTCTGCTTGTATGTGCTCAGCAATTCCAAGTAGTTGTGTGTGCTCATGATGCTCCAGTCAGCTGATTCAGGAGAGCATCCATCATTGTGGCAACACTGGTGCTGATGTCCACAAACGCAGGCGCCATGGCGTCATACAGCCGGATTGGCAGGAAGCGTTTCATCTCAGCGTCGAGCGCTGCGAGTCCGCTGGCTTCGATGATGGTCTTGCTTTGTCGAACGCTACTGGTCAACTCAACGAGAGTTGTTCCATAGTCAGCTGCCTTGGTGACAATTGCGCTCACCTGCGGCATAGCAACGTGATGTTCGTGGATGAGAAACCAGGTGTCCCAGATATCCCGACCCTTCACGTAGGAGCGAAGAGCAAGAGCCACCAGCTTGTCCACGAGGATCTCGAATTCGTCTTCGACCACGATCGCGACATCGACAGTATCGGAACGCAGGATGTGTGGGCTCGGAGAGCGACTCGGTACGCCTGCGAACTCCAGGTTGATGACAAGCCCACCGATCGGAGCTTGCAGCTCAATTCGGCACCGATATCGCGCGAACGTGGATTCAGCCTTCTGTTCTTCCACACTGGAGCGTTCAGCAAATGGGACTTCGCGGCGCATGAACGACGGCAGGCCGTCGAGCACTGCAGGCAGGTCCAGGTCGGCGATAGTCTTTCCGGGTCGGAGGACGAAGTCGAGGTCCTCGGAGAACCGTGTTCCGCCGTACACGAGGCGGATAGACGTGCCTCCCTGGAAGACACCCTGGAGAAAGAAACCCCGCTCGCTGAGGTGTCGCAGGATGAGACGCTGCAGTTCCTCCCGAATGACCTGATCGAGAGGGAGAGCGTTTTCAGTGCTGTACATAACGAGTTCTGCGTAGCTTCTCACAGTTCATCTCCATTGTCGATTATTAACATTATTGTAAACAATCAGGAATGGAGGTCAAGGGTATCGCGGAGGCAGCTACGTCAGCCGCTGAACGACAAGGAATGGTTCCCCGCCCTGGGGGAACGACGAACGAGTGCGCGCCTTCTGCTCTGGAGCTACTTGTCCAGTATCCCCAGGATCATCGTCAGGATGGACGCCCCCAGGACCAAGGTGGCGCCAATGCGATGGATCCTGCGCATGACGGCCTTCTTCGCCGGGACCGCTTTGAGCGCAAGCAGACCACCGAAGGCCGTCACGAGAGCGAACCCGCTGGCGTGAAGACCGCTAAGGAAGTGGGTCAGGTCCGGCTCGAGTGCCTTGGTGACGGCCAGCCAGGCGACACCCAGCAGGGCGATCGCTGCACCGGTTCCTGCCACCATCTTGTGGGTCATCAGTCTCTTGCCACCATTGTCGGTCTTGCCAATGAATGCCGCGACGACAAGGACGACAACGCCGAGAATCATCGGTAAGAAATGCCAAAGGTCATCCGGATCCATGAACGCCTCCTGTATCACGACGAACTGTCATAGTATGGCGAGTTGGAAGGTGTTTGCAAAGAAAGAGCGTGACGTATTGTCTGGACTGCTTCAAGGAAAAGGAATGGGTTTCCACCCCTGGGGAACGAGGAAGAGAGAGGCTGTGCTCTGGCCGGCGAGGCTATCGTATCATTGGCAGGACGCTGATGATGCCGAGAACCACGACAACAGCGGCCAGCCCAAAGAAGATCATGGCGTCGAAACGATGGGACTTGCGCAGGCCGGCCTTCTTCGCCGGGACGGCTTTCACGAACAACAATCCTCCGATGGGGGTCAGGATCATGAACACGATCGCCAGGAGGGCAACCCAGAAGTGTGGCAGCGTCGGCAGGAGGGCTTTTGTAGCAAGGAGTCCGGCAGCACCGAGCAGAACGAGGACAACGCCGATTCCACCCACTATTTTGTGGGTGTTCAGCTTCTTGCCGCCCCTGTCCGTCTTGCCGACGTATGCCGCGCCAAGCAGGACAACAACGCCCAGAACCATCAGCACGATATGCACAAGGATGCTTTGTGTCATGAGAACCTCCGATGTCAGAATAGACTCTCCCAGTCTGCCCAATTCCAGTCTGGTTGCAAGAGGGCGTCAAACGCGGCACGCCCGTGGTGCCAATGAATCACTTGGCTTTCAGACGATTGTCTTTGGCCCGTACGCCCGAGTCAGTCCGTGTCTCGTGAAAAGGGATAGAGGGCCTCAGACAGTTCCTGCATCGTGTAGGGCTTGCCAATGGCGCCAACGAATCCGTATGTCGAGAAATCGCTC
>JAPLGI010000196.1 GCA_026390245.1 Caldisericota bacterium | reverse complement strand
ATCCTGGGCCTGCTGCTGTTCCTCAACCGGCGTGACGTCTGGGGTGTCAAACGCTGCGTGCGCGTGTTTGCATCCCTGTTCGGCATCGGGTGCATCGTCGGTCTTCTGTTCCCTCACCAAGTCATTCCGATGATGATCGCGTTTCTGCTGATCGGTGTGGGCTTTGCCGGTGGCATGTACCTCATTCCACTGATGAACGGTGACGTCATCGACGCAGACGAACACGCCACAGGGCTGCGGCGCGAAGGCATGTATGCGGGCGTCAACAGCTTCGTCACCAAGCCGGCCATGAGCCTGGCGCAAGCCGTCTTCCTTGGGTTCCTGTCGCGCGCAGGCTATGACCAGTCACTCGCAAAGGGTATGCAAAGTGCCTCAGCTGAAGCCGGCATCGTTCGAGCATGGTTCCTGATGCCAGCCATCCTCCTGCTGGCTTGTGCAGTTATCCTTCGCTGGTATCCCCTTGACGGTCCCAACTGGGAACAGATCAAGTCACATCTTACGGTTGTGCACCGGGAGAAGGAGAAGGCATACCTGGCTGAACACGGTCTGAAGTAGAGAGGCGAGAATCCTTCCGGTATGCCTTTCCTGATTGTTGCCGCGATTACCACCCTGTTCCTCGTCGGAGCGGGGTGGTATTTCTCGGGACTCGTCCTGCGCCCACGGTTGTTCGGCTATGACGAGACATGGGACATCGAGGTGGGCAAGGGCAGGATCGACCCTGCGTGGTGGAAGAGTCTTCCCGCCGAAGAAGCATGGATCGACTCACCGTTCGGCTACAGGATCCATGCCATCTGGGTGCCGAGCATCCCGTCGAAACAAACGGTCATCCTGGTGCATGGCATCACGTACACGTTGTGGGGATCGGTCAAGTACATGCCGCTGTTCTGGAACCGCGGCTTCAACGTCCTCCTCATCGACAACCGACACCATGGCAAGAGCGGAGGACGGAATTGCACGTTCGGGTTCCGCGAACGATGGGACGTGAAGGCCTGCACCGACTGGGTCTATGGACAGACTGGTCAGGATTCCGCCGTTGGTCTGCATGGAGAATCCATGGGGGCCGCCATCGTCCTTCAGACCGCTGCGGTCGATCCGCGCCTGCGATTCGTCGTGTCGGACTGCGCCCCCGCTGATCTGTCCGAGGAGCTGGGGGCACGCCTGTCAGACGACTACAGGCTGCCGGCTTGGCTGTTCGTTCCGGCTGCCAGCCTTGTGACGAAACTGCGAGCCGGCTTCTGGTTCAGCCAGGTGTCACCCATCCACGACGTCACCAGCGTCCAGACCCCCATCCTTTTTGTCCACGGCCAGGACGACGACTACGTCTGCCCCCAGATGGCCCAGCGACTCCATGACGCCAAGGTCCACGGATTGCGGAGACTGTACTTGGCCCCACATGCCACACACGCTCAGTCCTTCTGGAAAAACAAGCTCGAATACGATCAAGTCCTCGGCTCATTCCTGGAAGATTCGGGCCTTATGGCCGGGACGGCGGAGGCATCTCCCGCACTGGACCGGGCTCGATGATTGGGTCGCTTGCATGAATTGCGGAGGCGCAGCGCGCGATTCTGTGATATAGTACGTTGTTGAGCTTCTGACTTGCGAGAACTGAAAACCGAAGGAGTACCGCTGTGCTTAGCCGAAAGAAGA
>JAPLGI010000101.1 GCA_026390245.1 Caldisericota bacterium | reverse complement strand
AAGCGGCCGTCCCATAGTGGCAAGTGACGTGAACAACAGGACGCGGAACGTCGTCATTGGGGCAAATGTCAGTTCGACGTTGTTCCCGGACTTGTCGCCCATCGGACAGCTCATCCGCATCAACGGGATGAGTTTCAAGGTAATCGGCGTCAGCGCGTCGAAGGGGCAGAGTCTTTTTGGCAACTCTGACAATGCTGTCATCCTGCCCCTCACCGTGGGAGAGAAGTCGTTTGGCATGCCGCACGACCGCATTACCTTGACGACCATCAAGAGTGTCAATCCTGACAACAGCGGAGCAGTCGTTAGCCAGATTAACAGTATCTTGGCGCGCAAACATGGCAAGACTGACTTCAGCGTCCTCGACCAGAAGGCGCTCACCAGTCTCTTCTCTTCGACCCTGAGTATCTTCACGACACTTCTTGCAGCGATTGGAGGACTGTCGCTGGTCGTCGGGGGCATTGGCATCATGAACATCATGCTCGTATCGGTGACGGAGCGTACCAGAGAGATTGGGATCCGGAAAGCCCTTGGAGCACGTGAACGTGACATCCTGGCACAATTCCTCATTGAGTCATCCCTGCTCAGTGGCACCGGTGGCATCATCGGGGTCGTGTTCAGTGTCCTGTTCGCGAAACTGGTCATTCAGCGCTTCCTGCCCACCTATGTCACCACGTCCTCGGTCCTGCTGGCCGTCGGCTTCTCGATTGCCGTCGGCATCTTCTTCGGGGTATATCCCGCTCGCAAGGCGGCTCGGCTCAGACCCGTCGAGGCTCTGCGCTACGAATAGAGCGTCTGAGACGTCTGGAACCTGCAACTGTTTCTGCGTCAGACATGGTCGTTGACGCGACGAGGGCCCGGGTCGATATCCCTGCACCGGTGGCGACCTGAGCCAGCCGCTACCCTCCTGCTATTCCTGGCAGTGCGGACAGATGAATGACGCAGTGCTGCCAGTCCGAATCTTCTGGATTGGCGTACCGCATACAGGGCATGGCTTGCCCTCACGGTAGCCGACCAGAAAGTCCTTGAAGCGCCCCGGTCGGTTGTACAGGTCCTTCTCGTATGCCAGGCCACCCAACTCGAGCGCGTTCCGCAGTTGCGAACGGATGGCGCCGTACAAGGCAGCGCGCTCGGATACGGTGACGTCGGCGGTCTTGCGCAGGGGATGCAGTCCGGCGGTGAACAGGATATCCTGGACATAGACGTTGCCGATACCTGCGATGTTCTTCTGGTCCATCAGGACCGTCTTGATCGTACTACGCTTTTTCTGCTCCAGAAGCTTCTCGAAGGTTCCCCGGGTGAACTCACCGTCGTCCAGCGGATCGAGACCGAGTGCGGCCGTCATGGCATGGGAAGCCAGCTCGGCAGTCTTGACAACGTGGACGTAGCCGAACCACCAGAAGTGCTGGCTGAAGGCACTGCCATCGTCGAAGAGGATGGCCGACTGATGGTTCCCGGGCAAGGGGTCACCGTTGCGGTGGAAGAGAACTTCTCCGCCCATGCCGAGGTTGAGCAGGAGCGTCGCTCTCGGCTCGAGATCCATGAAGATCCATTTTCCCCTCGACGTCACTCCGTTCACCACTGTACTGGCAAGCAGTCGCTTGAACTCCTCTGGCGGCACGTTCAGGCACTTGGGCTGGACGATCTCGACGTCGGCTATGCGCCTGCCACGGAGCTCTCTGTCCATCTGCCGTGCAAGGTTGGTCACTTCGGGTAGTTCGGGCATGTCAGCCTCCTTCCGTCAGCGGTTCCTAGAGTATCATGAAGACTGCCGAGATGACCAGCACCACGTAGATGAGCTGCGTGAAGCGTTCACCGCTGATGCGGCGGTGTGCGAGGTCTCCCAGCACTGCGCCGAGCACAAGGAACGGCAGAGACGTCAGGACGAGGCGCACCGGCGCACCGGCCAGCTTGTCCCGGATCACGATGTCCGCGATGATGAACACGTTGAGCGTCGTCCAGATGGCGACCAGCGTTGCGCGGAACGAAGACTTGTCCTTTAGCTTCTGGGTCGCGTAGATGATGACCGGGGGACCTCCCGAAGTGAAAGCCCCCTGTGCGGCGCCGCCGATGAACAGCAGGCTGTCGAGCAGCCACATGGGCCAGGGTCGCGGCGTGCCTCTTCCCGGCCGGAACTGGGTGACCAGTCCCTGGATGCCGACGATGACCATGAAGGCGGCGAGGATATGCATCAGCGTGGTGCGTGGCAGGACGTTGTAAGCGATCATGCCGACAGGGAGTCCCGGCAGAACAAATGCAAGGATACGCAGGTACTGTCGCCAGTCGACGTGCTTCCAGGAGACGAACAGGAGATAGACGTCCAACACCAGGGCCAGCACGGTGAGAACGGGCCGGGCAGTGTCGATGCCGGTCAACAGGATGCAGAACGGCATAGCCAGCACGGCGCAGCCGAAGCCGGTGATCCCCTGGATGAAATGGGTCGCCAGGACGACGAGGCCAAACAGCACAGCGGTCAGGGCAAAAGGCACATCTTCCTCCGGAGTTCAGTCAGAACGCACCCGAACAGTATACGCGGAATGTTCTGACAGGCTCTGTGACCTGCACCGAAATGGGGCACAGACCGCGTTCACTTGACAAGTTGTGGCACTTCTGTAGAATCATCGTCGGAACAGACGCTGGCCGATGGCCGGAAGGGAGGAACCTCAATGACTACAAATGATGAAGTACTTGTTACCGGGGGGTGCCTCCTGGATCGCTTTCGACTGAACTCCTGACCTGATCACCGTCAACCGAGTCTGTCCCGCGTCCGGCAGGTCTGCCGGAGTCCAGTCGTCGCCAATATGACTCCTCGAGCGCCCTCTTTGCGATTCGTGCGTGGTTCGCCATGCACCCATGATTCATGTCCATGATTGGAGGCAGAAGAGATGCATTTGGCAACGCTTGGGTGGGATGACTATTTCTCACGACAATTCGAGAATCTTGAACGCGACGGGCTCGTACCGGCACGTATCGTTGAACAGCACAAGAACGGGTACATTGCGTATGGAGAGCAGGGAGAGTGGCAGGC
>JAPLGI010000203.1 GCA_026390245.1 Caldisericota bacterium | reverse complement strand
TAATGAAACAGGAGTCCCTTGCTGACGCCGGCCACCTGGACGATGCGATTTGTTGAGGCAGCCCGGTAGCCGGCAGTGGCGAACTCGCGGACTGCTGCATTGACGAGAGCAGTCCGCCTGCTGTCGGCGAAGAGCTCTCGGAGCCGTTCCGCCATTATTCTCGGGCAGCCTTGAGGCTGACCGCCATCCCAACACTCTGTACTTTGCTGCGTGCCGCCCTGAGCGACACCAGGTACGTTGCGAGCATGATGACGAAGCAGACGAGAATGGAAAGGGGAGAGAGCCGTATGGGAAGACTGAAGGTCATGGTGCTGGTCGTCTTGGCGAACAGGCTTCGCCATGACGAAAGCAGAAGTGGCACGCTGATGGCGAACCCTGCCACGACGGCGATGATGCCCGATCCCAGGACCATGGCGTTGAGTTCGTCAGCGTGATACCCCAGGACCTTGAGAACGGAGATGCTATGCCGTTCCTCCTCTACGGTAAGGGTCGTAACGACCGAGAGGGCCATGAGCGCAATGAAGACCGCGAAGACGGCGATCAACCCAAGGACGATCCAGACGGGTTCTATGACGGAGTCGAAGGCAGCCTTGCTTTCGGCCATGGACATCGTCATGACAACGTCCTGGGAGGGCACGTCGAGCCTGGCAGTACTGAACAGAGCGTTGAAGCTGCCGGCTGGCGCCCCGATAATGCTGTTGAGACGACTCTGCGGCAGGATGACGGCCGCTGTCGCATACATTTCCGCCACCGCGTCGACCGTGAGTGTCAGGTCCTGCGCGGTAGCAGTCTGCGTGACGGCCAGGGATTCGCCGACCTCGAGACCGAGCTTGTCTGCCAGGGCCCTGGTGATGATGACTCTGTCGATGGGGATTGCCTCGCCTTTCGTGTTGCGGGGAACGAGCAGGGTGGAAGTTGCGGGAAGCCCCATCGCCTGGAAGGTCAGCCGGCCATCAGCCGTCGTGAATGGCGCAATGGTAAGGCTTTCGCCGCCCCATGGGTTTTCCACGCGGGGCGCCGTCAACACATACGTGTAGTTGTACGTGGTGTCCCGGAATGCACTGCGAATGAGGGAGTCCATGGAATCGCGCATGGCTCCGCCAAAGAGCAGCAGGTAGCCGGCGAGCATGGCGCCGAGCATGAGCAGGGCCAGGCGCGTCAGACCTCGGATGGCCGTCCTTGTCGCGAACCGTTTTCTGAAAGAACCACCGCGCAAGTGAACCGAGCGCTCTAGCAGGTTCACGTGGTTGTTTGCGACGGTCGTCTGCATGAGCTTGACGGGGGTCTGGCTCAGGAGGCGCGTAGCCACGAGAGCAACCGCAGGAACCAGAAGTGCGACAGGAGCGACCAGGCCGAAGATGATGCTGGGCCAGGGTACGGTCGTCACGTACAGGGGTATGCTGAAATAGCTGACCATGAGGTCGAGCAGGGGACGCATCGTAAGGATCGACATGAGGATTCCAAGTACTGACCCTGCCAGCGCGATGATCGCGGGGAGCGCCAGTTCGTGAACCACGAGTTCCCATGTCGAGTAGCCCAGTGCCTTGAGTGTGCCCAGCTGCGCGCGCTGCATGCGAACGATACGGCCTTGCGCGGCTGCCAGCAGCAGGCATGTCAGGAGGAGGATCACCAGGGGCATCGTTGTGGAGACTGAGGCCGCTCCCTCGAGTTTTGCCGTGGCGAGCGTGTAGCGGGGGTTCGCCGTCAGGTCTTGCCAGAATGTAAGGCCCACCGTTCGGGTCAGCTCCTGTTTCGCGGTAGACGTCGACCCGTCGACGGTCCGGATGTGCCAGGTCGCAAGAGCTTCGGGCGCCAGAGCATCCATTGCGGAAGGCGTGATCACGGCGATACCGAACGCCTTGGGGTCGAGCATGATGCCGGCGTCATCTGTTGTCCTGATCGGATACATGTAGTCTGGTACGGAAGCGAACCCGACAACCGTGAATGAACGTCCCAGCAATGTCATGGTCGTTCCCAGTCTGGCTTTGAGCGCTGTGGCGACAGTCTGACCAAGCAGCATCTCATCGTCCGCCTGCAGGTCCCGGCCGGACGTGATGGCCGGGATGTTCACGCGCGCTGTGTGCTCGAACACGCGCAAGGCAAGACCCTGACCGGCAGCGGCGTCAACCTCCCGACGGCGCTCGATGGCGAAGCCGTGATCCTGTTCGAACGTCGACAGGTCGGCGAAGGGTTCCCGTGGAAGGAACGTCGCCGATTCGATCCGTGATTCGCGTTCGAACCGCGTCTTGCTCTCGCTGATGTCGACAAGGAGAGCGTTGATGCTAACGTAGAGCATGCAGGACATGACAACCAGCGCGACACAGCCGTAGACGAGCCACTGGTTAGAACGGATCGTGCGGGGAAGACGCTTCAGCAGGGTGTTCACCAGGTCACTTCCTCTGCTTTGATGCGGCGTCCAACCAGGCAGTCCTCCTCGATTTCGCCGCTGCGAAGCCGGATGAGGCGGTCTGTCATGTCGGCGATGGCAGCATTGTGTGTGACCAGCACAATGGTCGTGTGATAGGTCTCGTTGATCTGGACCAGGAGTCGCAGGATGTCGCGCGACGTGACGAAGTCGAGCGATCCGGTCGGCTCGTCGGCAAGAAGCAGGGCAGGGTTCTTGACGACCGCCCGGGCAAGCGACACGCGCTGCTGCTCGCCACCTGACAGCTCCGAAGGAAAGCGGCCCGCCATGGGAGACAGTGCGACTGCCTCAAGAACCTCGTCGATGGAAAGGGGCTTCTTGGCGATGTCCGCAGTGACTTCGACATTTTCGCGGACGGTCAGGTTGGGAATGAGGTTGAAGAACTGAAAGACGAACCCCACCGTGTCTCGTCGGAATTGGGTGAGGTCGCGTTCCGATGCGTGCGAGAGGTCGACCCCGGCAACCCGGACAGTACCGGCATCAGCACGGTCGATACCGCCCATGATATTCAGGAGCGTCGACTTGCCGGAGCCGGACGGCCCTAGAATGGTTACCAGCTGTCCTTCCGGGATCCCCAGCGTGACGTCCTTCAGCGCCCAGAACTCCCCCTGTCCCATCCGGTACCTGCGCCCCACCTTGCCCAGTTCAATCAGCATGTTTCATCTCCTCTCTGCACCACACATATCGTCCGTTGACCAGTCGGTCAGTATTGTCGTCAGGTGTGTGTCGCTGTCAAGCCCCGTTGGGCTGGCATCCGGCCGGGCTGCTGCTACAATAGACGTGTCCTGCATAGTGTACCGTGGCCTTCGGGTCGATGGTCGCAGGATTGGCTGTGTTCGCAGGTGTTCTTGCCTTGTCGCTTGCCGCGTGCCGTGCAGGCACGAAGGGGGTTACCATGGCGAAGGTGCTTGTTAGCATGAATGCGTTCAAGGGGAGCGTTTCCACGAAGGCTGCCACTGATACCGTGGCTCTTGCCTTCGAGAATGCCGGCTTCCAGGTCGAGAAGGTTTACCTGGCTGATGGCGGCGACGGTACCACCGACGTTGCGGCAGCCCTGGGAGGCCGTGTCGAGTTCGTAAGCACGTTCGACCCCCTGATGCGCCCGATCGAGGCGCCGGTGGCGTGGCTTGGCCAGACGGCGGTCATCGAGATGGCAAAGGCGTCCGGCTGGGCGCTGATTTCCGCCGAGGAACGAAATCCCATGGTCACGTCTACCTGGGGGACAGGCCTGCTGATCAAACACGCACTCGAACACGGCGCGGAACGCATCATCCTGGGCATCGGGGGATCCGCAACGGTCGATGGTGGGCTGGGCATGCTGGCCGCATTGGGTTTCAGCATCACGGACGAAGCTGGAAATGCGGCATGGCGGGGAGGAGAGGGGCTGTCCCGACTGGCTCGTGTCGTGGCAAGCTCGCCCATGAAGCAGACGAAATTCGTCGTCGCCAGCGACGTGGTCAATCCTCTGCTCGGTCCGACCGGAGCGGCCGCGGTGTTTGGCCCGCAGAAGGGTGCCACGCCCGACATGGTGACCGTGCTGGAGAAGGGACTGGAGCGGCTGGCCGACATAACGTTCCAGACGACGGGCGTACGGATACACGACATGCCTGGAGCAGGCGCTGCCGGCGGGGTCGGCGGCGCGGCAGTCGCATGGCTGGGGGGTCGTCTGGAACCGGGTGCCGAACTCTTCATGGACCTGGAGGACTTTGACGCCCGGGCCGCCCGGTGTGACGTACTCGTGACTGGCGAGGGGAGCATCGATGCCCAGACAGTCTATGGCAAGGCGCCAATCCGCGTGGCGCGGCGTTTTCACAGAGTCTCGCCGGAGGGGTTGACCGTGGCCATTGCCGGGGCTGTGCGCGATCGGACACAAGTACGCGAGGCGGGAATCGACATCTTCGTGACGATCCTCGACCGTCCCATGAGCGAACATGAGGCCATGGAAAACGGGCGGGCCCTGCTGGGCCAGGCGGCCGCCGAGCTGGCGCATCTCCTGTCTCTGACAGCGTGATACAGGACGATTGTGCGATATACTGAGGACACTCTCGACCAGGAGGTACAGATGAGGACCGTCGGCGATGCGCTTCCACCTTGTGAATTGCAGGACCATCGGACAGCGCTCAATCGTGATCCCGGGGACATGACGCCCGGATGCTCGCAGGAGGCGCTTGCATGACCGAGCTCGAGGAGTACCAGAAGGCGAGGGACCGGGTCCAGGAGGTCAAGGGGTTCTACGCCCACGTGGTAATGTATCTGCTGGCCAATGTCGCCCTTGCCGTTCTGAACCTTGCCACGCTCAAGAAGAACGACGGCATCATCTGGTTCATCTGGCCGCTCATCGGATGGGGTATTGTTCTTGCGGTCCATGCCATTTCGGTCTTTGGCATTGGACGGTTCCTGGGCAAGGACTGGGAACAGCGTCAAATCCAGAAGGAGCTCGACCGCCGGAACACGGACTCCAAGGCTTGATCTGGGGTGTCGCGCAGGTGTAACATTCTCGGGACGGTTCCGAGAGTGTTACACCCTCCGCCATTCTCGCGACGACGGGAGTCCAGTATTGCGTTGCTGTACGGGTTCAGGCACCTGCGCTGCAACTGGATTATGGATTCTTGCGGAACCTCTCCGGGATGGTGATGGCGAAGCGACAACGGTCGCTGTCTCCAAGGGCGCTCTCCAGGACCTCGACTTTGACCGGTTCGCCGAAGATGACGTCGAAGGGAAGCTTCTCAAAGCCCGCGCTGCAGTAGCAGAACAGCGGTGAGACGGCTGTTTTGCCAGAAAGGATCGACGTGCGTGCCAGCGGGCAGTGACAGGCGTCATACCGCTTTCTCGTCGGGTCCTTCTCGTCGAGGTACGCCTGAGGGTCAAACGGGATCTTGGTGACATGGATGACGTTGCCATGGCGAACACCGCCCTGGATCTCGGGATTGCCCCGGACATATTCCAGTACCTCGGGGGTGATCACCTGCTCATACCACACTTTTCCCTGGTTCATGTGGTCCTCGAGTTCCTGGACGAGGCCCGCATGACGGTCCGCAAGGAATGCGTCAATGTCGGGTGACCTCTGAAACCGCTCTCTAAGTTCTGCGAAGGAGCTTTCCGGTATCTGGTGCATGTTGCCGGCTAGCACCTGCTTGCACACGTCAGCCGGAAGAGCGTCCTGCATCCTCTCCACGATCTTGTCGAGGACGGGCGGGTAGGCATTGATGGGTGACCCCTCCGGGGGCAGAACGACACTGCCGAAGACTTCATCCGCGGCCTTCTCGCCGATGATCTGGCCAGCCCGTGCGCGCAGGACGGGGAGGATACCTGGCGCTTCCGCGACGTGAACAAGCTGGACGAAGAGGTCGTTGCGGCGCGTGACGTAGCAGTACCTTGCCAGCGCCAGCAGTCTGTCCTCCGCAATCATTCCCGTTCGCGTGAGTTGCTGCAGGTAGTCTGAAAGGTGGTCGGCCGTTACGGTTTCCAGTGTCGCGCCGACCACAGTTGCGTAGTCCTCGAAGTGTCGTACGGCGGCGACTGACGCCTCAGTGGTCTCCGCGTCAAACTGACGCTGCTGACAGTACTCTCTGTACAGAGTCTCCTGCATGGTTGTCATACCTCCTGGCACTGCCTGTAACGTTGTCTCGTGTTCCGGCATTACTATAATCGGATTGTGTCCCGTGTAGTTACGGGGAAATGCCTGCAAAGGAATGGAGGCACCCATGGAAGACGCACCTGGAACTGACGTAGGGACGGCCGGCGTTTCCTCGCACAGGCCAAGGGGGATGGCGGCATTCACCATCGTCTGGTTTGGACAGGTCGTTTCCCTGGTCGGAACGGCGATGACAGGGTTTGCGCTCACCCTGTGGGCATATCGCACCACCGGACTCGCGACTGCGCTGTCGATGGTCGCGTTCTTCAACTTCGCTCCGATGATTGTCATGAGTCCGATCGCGGGCGTGCTCGTCGACCGCTGGAACCGGAAATGGACCATGGCGCTATCCGACCTTGCCTCCGCGCTGGCGACGCTGACGATCCTTCTACTGTTCCTGACGGGTCATCTGCAGCTATGGCATCTCTACGTGACAGGAGCCCTGTCGGCTGCGTTCCAGACGTTCCAGTGGCCGGCGTACAGCGCAGCGATCAGCATGATGGTCCCAAAGACGCAGTATCAGAGGGCAAGCGGCATGATCTCGATGGCGGAGAGCGGGTCGGGGATCGCAGCGCCCATCCTGGCAGGTGCGCTCGTGGGGATCCTCGGCTTCGAACGGCTGTGGGTCATTTTCGCCATCGACCTCGCCACCTTCGTCATCGCACTGGGAGCGCTGGTCATCGTGACGATCCCGAATCCGCCCCAGGTGGAGTCCGAACATCCTGAGAGCCTGTTCCGACAGTCGATGTTCGGCTTCCGCTACGTCTGGCAGCATCGGCCGCTGTTCGACCTGCAGATGGTGTTCTTCGCGGCGAACCTCATCGCCAGCCTGTGCTTGACGATCTTTCCTGCCCTGGTCCTTGCACGAACGGGCAACAACGCGACGGCACTGGGGTCGACGCAGTCCGCGGCTGCGATCGGCGGTGTGGTTGGCGGAGCGCTGCTGACGGCATGGGGAGGACCAAGACGCAAGGTGAACGGTGTACTGATGGGCATGGTGCTGACCTCGCTGCTTGGCGTCCTGGTCATCGGCCTCGGGCGTTCACTGCCGGTGTGGATGGCTGGTTCCTTCCTGATGATGGCGGTCATGACGATTCTGAATGGCAGCAATCAGGCCATCTGGCAGTCCAAGGTTCCTCCTGCCCTGCAGGGCCGAGTGTTCTCTGTGCGCAGGATGATCGCGCAGGTGTCGGCGCCCATAGCGATGCTTGCCTCGGGACCGCTGGCAGACAAGGTGTTCGGACCCGCGATGATGCCAGGCGGTGGTCTCGTGCCGCTGTTGGGATGGGTCACGGGGTCCGGTGCGGGGGCAGGAATCTCGCTGATGTTCGTGTTGGCCGGCCTGGCCGGAGCTCTTGTGGGGGCTGGAGGCTATCTGGTTCCCAGCATTCGCAACGTTGAGAAGCTCATCCCGGATCATGATGCGCCGACGGCGTAGCTTGCCTTCGGTCATTCCCTCGCAGGTGGGAATCCAGCCCTGTCCCTGTTACGAGGGGTTGAATCATGGCGCCATGGTCTGAGGCGAATAGAATGGATCACAATGAAAGGGAGGAAAGACGATGATACGAAACCAGTGGTATGTCATTCTTGAATCTCGCGAGGTCAAACAGGGAGCGCTTCTCGCTGTCCGGCGGATGGGCAGGGACCTGGTCCTGTGGCGTGATACGAAGGGCACGGTCTCCTGCATGAGCGATCACTGCATTCACCGTGGGGTGGCACTCAGTGCGGGGAAACTGAAGGGCGACTGCGTGGAGTGCCCGTTCCACGGCTTGCAGTATGATGGCAGAGGCCGCGTCACGCTCATCCCCGCGAACGGCAAGGATGCTCCCGTGCCGGCCACCTTCCAGGGTGACGCGTTTGTCGTGCGTGAAGCACACGGCTACATCTACCTGTGGTGGGGCGAACCGCGCGAGGAATATCCCGATGTGCCGTTTATCCCCGGACTGGACGACACGAGGCTGATTTGGAGCACCTGGCGTGACCCATGGAACGCATTCTATACGCGTGCCATCGAGAATCAGCTGGACGTCGTCCACTTGCCCTTCGTCCACTACAACACGATCGGCGCAGGGAACCGGACAGTCGTCAACGGCCCCGTGGCGGAGATGGACGGCAACATCCTGCGCGTATGGGTGGATAACGAGAAGGACCAGGGTCAAACGCCTCGCCGGCCCGACGAAATGACAGTTCCGGACCGCGAGTCGCAACTGACCTTCGTCTTCCCCAACCTGTGGCAGAACAACCTGGGCCCGAACGCCCGCATCACCGCGGCGTTCGTCTGCGTAGACGAAGAGCACAGCATTCTCTACCTTCGCTTCTACAGAAGCTTTGGCCGGTTTCCTGTCGTCCGTCAGCTGGTCGACCTGCTGACCGGGTTGTCGGACATCACCATCGCGCACCAGGACCGGCGCGTCGTACAGACCCAGCGGCCGTTCGTGAGCAGTCTGAATGGAGGCGAGAAGCTCATTCAGGGAGACTTGCCGATCGTCCTCTATCGCAGGCGCCGCGAACAGCTGCAGAAAGAGGCCGAGGTCCCGAGGGTCTGAACGCAGGAATAAGGGCGGCCCCGGGAGGATACCCCGGGGCCGCCCTTATGGCGCATTTGCAGAAGGCAGTGCTCTACCAGCCGCCGCCACCTCCACCGCCACCGCCACCACCGCTGAAACCGCCACCTCCACCGCCACCGAACCCGGATTTGCTGCCGGGTGCCACTGCCGAGGCGCTGATGGCATTGCTGAACCCATTTCCGACATTGCTGGCAAACGCTGCCGGGTTGACGGGATTCCAGTACATTCCATGGTACCAGACAGGGGCGTACGGGCGTCCCTCCGCAGCCATGCGGGCGAACACGCTGGCAAACTGCTCGGACCAGCGCTGTTCGACATCGAGTGCCAGGGCGAACGGAAGGAACTTCTCGAACATCTCGGGCGTCCGCTCGGGTGGGTTGAGCAGGTTCATCCGGTCCTTCTCGGTGACCGAGAGGTACATCCTGAACCCAGCCACTTCGTCCACAAGCTTCCTGCCCTGCTGTGTGTACGATTTGAGCGTGGAGCCGAAGACGACTGCCATGGCGGCGAGCGCGACGCCAACGACAATCAGGGCCACGAATTGCAGTGTGTTCCCCCGGGTGGACAGGAAGAACGTGAGTGCTGCCACTCCGATGGACAACAGGATTCCCGTCAGGAGGTATCCCGTGTTGCTGACGAAGAATCTTGGCTGGTAATCGGTCTCCAGGGGTCTCTTGCTGGCGAGGATGGCGCGCTGAATCTCTTCTGCGTGTTCCTGCTGGAAGTCCACGCGGGAACTCGTGCCGATGAGGACTCCGGCGAGAGCCAACTCGTCGTCGGACAGGACGGAGTCAGGAGCTGTGTCCCGCTCTATCCAGTATTTGTGGCGTTCCTGGTGAATGCTGATGTATCGCTTCACAGCCATGTCGATGAGCGCAGCGGTAAACGTCTTGCTGTCGTGGGCCATCCTGGTGAGGTACCGGGCACCTCCGGGTGATATG
>JAPLGI010000189.1 GCA_026390245.1 Caldisericota bacterium | reverse complement strand
ACAGCACCACGAGAAAAGACATCAGATAGCTTCAGGGCCCCGCGCCGGCAAGGGCGCGGGGCTTCCTTCATATGCAGCGTGACCGCTGTATGTTGTTTGCAGCGATGGGAGGTGTTCGTGGAAGACGGTTCAACGGAGGCGCAACGACGGGAGTACCAGCGGCAAATGAACGGCACTGGTCGCGACATGCCGACCGGGTACCGTCCCTGTCCTTTCTGCCACTCTGTCATTCCATGGGAGTCCGAACGGTGCCCGTCCTGTGGGCGTGTGCTGATAGAGCGTGTGGGGTCCAATGCTTTGCAGACGCCGCCCCGAGATCAGCGAGCGCCGAGGCGAACGTCGTGGTGGTCAGCCAGTGTACATCGAGTGCTGGCACGGGTGAGAGAGGCAGTTCAGCGCACCGTGCGGCGCACGGTGACCGGCACATCTTCCGGGAGGGATGGCTCGTCGGCGACAACCAGCCGTGGTACGTCCTGGTCCATGTTTGAGCCTGCGTGGCGCCCTGTGCGGCCACGGTGGTTGGGTTCCATCCCTGCACCCACGCAGCGGGAGCGCCAGATCCTCCTCACCGCGGCCGCGGTGATGGTCTTGTTGTTCCTCATCGCCCTCATCAGCAGGTAGTTCTCCCTGGGGTCAAGCGTTACCATCGCCGTCTTGGTAACATTCGCCACCCCGGCGCTGACTCAAATGTCCTTGACAGGGTCCCTCCTACGTCCACACTGGGGTCAGAACTCAAGGACATCGTCCACCGGAGGTGGCTATGGCTGCTCGTCGTCTCGTCGCGTTCTGTCTTTTGCTCTGTCTCGTCTCCTTATCACTCACTGCATGCAAGGGCAAATCCGGGGGTACGTCGCAATCAGCCGGCCTGACCTCTGTCGAGGCTGCTGAGCTCGTTTGGCCGGAGGCGAAGAAGAACTTCGGCGATGCGGTGCTGTGGCGTATGGCGCCTGTCGATGAAGGCAATTCGCTCACCATGCGCCTTGCCTCCGACTGGCAGAACAGCGACCATTCCGCGGCCTGGTTCATCTGGTATGCTGACCCTGTCGGCGAAAACTGGATGATGTTCAGCGTCCAGGACAAGGCGATTGCCAGCAGGGACATCGGGACGAGGAGCTTCTCGAAGATGGCTATGGACGCCGAGTGGCCGAGGGAGCGCCCAGCGGTCGCCATGAAGGACGCCGCCAAAGCAGTCGCTGCCCAGGGTGCGGAGTTCTCCGCTCTCACCTGGACGGAGTTCACGTATGAATACGACAGCGATAGCCACAAGAGACCAGGGTGGGTGTTCTCCTTCTCTGAGACGCTATCCTCCGGTGGCACGCTCATTTACTGGTTCTTCGTGGATGGCATTACGGGCGTCGTCCTCCGGGCCGTCAACGATCGGAATGAGGACATGGTTCTGCCCATCGACCGCGAAGCCCTGCTGAAGCCACGGACAGAAAACCACGAGAAGGACCTCCGCCAGTTCTTCGGCTTCATCAGCACAGAGCAGCCCGAGTGGGCGGTGCGTCAGCTTGCGAGTTCAGCGTCACCCAACGAAGCCACGGCACAGATGTGGCTGGCCAACTTCCAGAGTCTCAGCGCCCTGACCGTCGTAAGCGTCGAGCAGGTCAGCTTGGACCAGTGGACGGCAGAACATGAATTCTACAAGGTGAAGCTGAACGTCAAGACATCTGACCCGCCAGAGAAGTACGGATGGGACAATGGCGTCAACCTCCGATGGGTGGAACTCATCCCACAGGGAGCCGGCGCCTGGAAGGTGGCCGCACTAGCGACGAACCCA
>JAPLGI010000172.1 GCA_026390245.1 Caldisericota bacterium | reverse complement strand
CAGGGTGACCCCAGGTGCCAGTGTCCCACCAACGGAGCAGTACTTCTCGGCCGACAACCGGACAGCCTTGGCCACATTGTCCGTCACGACACTGTCGCTCGTCAGGTAGTAGTCGACGGTGATCCGGGTGAACCGGTGAGGGTGTTCTTCCGCTCGCTCACCCGACAACTCGACCCGGAATCCCTGGTATGACTCTTTCATCTTGGCAAGGATCGACACGACATCCATCCCTGTGCATCCACCAAGCGCCATCAGCAGCAGTTCCATGGGGCTGGACCCGGCCCCGTGACCACCACCCGCCTCGGACGTGTCCAGTGCCACCCAGTGATTGGAAGGACCGCGTGCCACAAATGTGAGTCCTTCGGTCTGACGAACTTCGGCGTGCAGCATGTTGTCTCCGGCCATGAACCACCCCTTGTGGAAAAGTCGGCCTCAAGCAGCCGCCGGTCTCAGTGTAGCCCTCTGGCTGACGCGCGCAAGACGACTTGTTCAGGAAGCCAGCAGGGATTCGTCACGAATGACGACAGACCGTGGATATGAGACCGTTACCCGTGTGCCAACATCAACCGTGCTCTTGATGTCGAGGTGGCCACCTTCGATCTCGACAAGATCCCTCGCGATCGGCAGACCGAGACCCAGGCCTCCGCTTCTCCTGTTGCGCGAACGGTCCCCTCTGAAGAAGCGGTCGAACACGTGGGCCAAGTCTCCTTCCGGAATCCCGGATCCCGTATCCTCGACAATGATGCTGATCCCGTGCGACCCGTTGACCGCGCTGGAAAGGGTCACGGAATGCCCCGACGGCGTGGCAGTGATGGCGTTGCTCAGCAGATTGGCAACTGCCCTGTCCAGTAGCTGGCGATCGAGATGAACATTCATGTGCGCCTCAAGCTGGTGCGACAACAAGACTCCACGGGCCGCAGCGATGGGGGAGAACCTTCGCCAGATGTACCCGAGCACCTCATCGACGTTAAAATTCGACTCCTCGGGCATGACAGCATTGTTGTCGATCTGCGCGAGTTGCCGCAATTCGTTGATCATGACCTCGAGATTGGCGGTCTCCTGAGAAATCGCTTCGGCCGCCGAATGAAGCTCCTGCGGTCCGGAAATGAGCCCGACGTCCAGAGCCTCCATGTAACCCTTGATGACCGTCACGGGAGTGCGGAGCTCGTGTGAGAGGTTGGAGAAGAGCTCCTGCTCCACCTCGTCGCGGCACTTCAGCTCATGCGCCATGTGGTTGAGCGAGTCGGATAGTTCAGCAAACTCACGCAGCCCCTGGTTGTTGGCGATCTGCGCGTCGTAGTCGCCGTGACCGATGCGGTCGGCGAAGCTGGCGAACCCGGAAATGGGCTGAGAGAAGCGCCGCGTGAACCAGCTTGCCACAACCAGTGCGATCAGTATGACAGCGCATCCCCCGATCCAGACTGAGATGCGCATCATGTCATGGAATCGGAGGTATGTGGAGGTCAGCAGGTACGTGTCCGGTTCGATGACCATCGACTTGATGCCAAAGGGCGACCCATATCCACCAGAAAGAAAGGTCCTGAATGCTCGAATGAAGAAGGCGTCCGCCACGGTGATGGACAACACCATGACCAGCACCAGAAGCGCTACATAGCTGAGAATCAGCCTGGTGTGGAAGCTGGACGTCTTCTTCAACAGGTCACGTTACACCAGGATACGGTATCCGACTCCGTAGATGGATTCGATGTATGTCGGGTTGCCGGGGTCGTCCTGGATTTTCTTGCGGATATTCTTGATGTAGGCATCAATGGTCCGGTCAAAGACTTCGTCATCGCTGCCGCCATAGATTTCCTTGATGAGGCTGGAACGCGAGACAGGTTCGCCATTGGCCTTGACCAGCAGCGTAAACACCTCAAATTCCTTGGGGGTGAGCATGATGTCCTTGCCCGCCTTGACGACACGGTGCTTGCCTGGATAGACGGCGATGTCCTT
>JAPLGI010000151.1 GCA_026390245.1 Caldisericota bacterium | reverse complement strand
TCCTCCCATCGGCCCGATGACCGCGCCAACGGGATCGATCTTGGGGTCGCGGCTGAAGACGGCGACCTTCGCGCGCTGGCCCGGCTCGCGGACGATGCGCTTGACTTCGACCAGGCCCGACCCGACCTCGGGGACCTCAAGCTCCACGAGACGCTGAATGAAGTCCGGATGTGACCTCGTCAGGACCACGCGCGGCCCCTGCGCCGACTTGTCCACCGACAGGATAAGCGCCTTGGCGACACCCTGAAAGCGCAGCCGCTCCCCGGGGATCTGCTGATCCTTCGGCATGATGCCTTCACAGCGGGCAAGGTTGATGAGCAGCCCTTCCTTGTTCTGGCGAAGGACCTCTCCGTTGACCAGTGTGCCCACCTGCGAGTGAAAACGCTCGAAGACCAGGTCGTTCTCGCGTTCCTTGATCTTGTCGTCGATGAACTTGCGTGCCTTCACGATCACCGAAAGAGGAAGCTGCTCGATCTTGACCTGGATAAGCACGTCGTCCCCTGATTTGGCTTCCGGCTCCACTTTGCGAGCTTCCTTCAGCGTGATCTCACTGTCGTTGTCCGTGACCTTGGCCACGACCGTCTTGCGCGAGTAGAGCCGAACAAGCCCGGTCCCCGTGTCAGCCTTCACCAGAAAGTTGTCCTTCTGGTACTGCTGCTGGTACGCCGCCTCGAAGGCCTCCTTGATCGCCGTCACAATGTATTCCCTGGAGATTCCCCGTTCCTTCTCCAGCTCATAGATGGCGCTCTGAATTTCATCCCTCACATGCACCTCCCAGTATCTCGTCCCACAACGAGATCTTCGTCACCTGCCGCAATTCGAACGCGCGGTCAATGCCAAGTACCGTGACGTGCAGGGTGCTCCCGTCCGATACTCCCAGAGTGCCGATGACCGGTTCCCTGGACTCCTTTGTCGTCACGCGCACAAACCTGCCAGCGAACAGTTCAAGCTCCCGCGCCGTCTTGAGAACCCGGTCGAGTCCGGGGCTTGTCACCTCGAACGCAGGCAAGTAGTCGTCGCCATACAGCTCGATAAACGCATGGCTGATTGCCCGGCTGACACTCTCAAGCTC
Organism: Caldisericota bacterium; assembly: GCA_026390245.1. GTDB lineage: Bacteria > Caldisericota > Caldisericia > Cryosericales > Cryosericaceae > Cryosericum. Next base: position 465 of record JAPLGI010000151.1, on the reverse strand, counting down.
GTCGACTGATATGTCTTTCCCTGGCGTCATGAGCACGACGCTCACCATGCCAGGAGCGTTCTCAATGGCGACGAGCGTGGTATTGCTCTTCGCCACTTCCAACTGCACAATGTCCGCGAATCTTGTGTCCATACTTCTCTCCATGGGAAGCAAAAAAGTGGCCCGCTCGCGCGCCCACTTTTCGTTTCCACCAATATGAAACGTCCGAAAGCAGGGCTTCCGGACGTCATGTCGCTCAGTTCCTTGTCACGTTCATGACAGTACAGCAATCAGTATACCCAGGAATGCCAGAATGACAACCTCAATTTCCTTTACAACGAGATCGCAATCCTGGGGGTCAGGAGTAGTCGACCCCATTCGGACCAAGGATCTCGGCAAGCCCTTTCAGGAGTGCTGGAGTAATAGTGACCCAGTACTTGTTGCCGACCTCGAGGCAGTGGTCGACCGTGTTGTGGTACAAGATGC
>JAPLGI010000096.1 GCA_026390245.1 Caldisericota bacterium | reverse complement strand
TCTCCAGAACCGTCGCGAGCGTTGCGAAGTCCGAGGCAAGACGCGACTTCTTCGCACTCGCTGTCATGCTCAGGTAGTTCGGGATGGCAATTGCGGCAAGGATGATGATGATCGCGATGACGACCATCAGCTCGATCAGTGTAAATCCCTTTCTCTTCAACTCTTCCTCCTTGGAAGTTCATGTAGTTTTCCTGCCTCTGGCAGGTCGTCACTATGTCCATGTTGTTCACTGCGATTTCGGCTGAATCCAATGAGGGCTTTTCGCGGATTGGTCACTGGCGTGTAGTCACCTCCTTGCTCTTGACTGTTACCTGGACTTGAAGTCCACTCATTTGACCAGGCCGGTTACGCCACCCAGCTCCATCGGCCCCTGGCGTCCAAGGTATCGGGACCGACTTCTCAGCAATTCCTGCAGAGAAACGCCCTTCGGATTGATAGTAACATCCTCGGGGGGGTCATTCCCCTGTATGGACAGTAGAACATCTTTCATATTATTGTCAAGCATTTGGGTCACGAGCCACGAACGTTGCGCTGTCAGTGACGCTCTGATCGATTGCATACAATTCCTTCACACTTTGCCTCTGGCTGTCAGGAGATGCCGCCCGCCATCGTGAAGATGGGCAGGTACAGGGAGATGAGGACCCAGCCGATCATGACGCCCACGACGATCATGAGGATGGGGTTGATGGCGCTGGTCAGGCTGTCCGTCGCGGAGTCGACCTCGGCCTCGTAGAACGTCGCCACTTTCCCCAGCATCGTCTCGAGAGAACCTGACTCCTCGCCGACCGCCGTCATCTGGATGACCATGGGGGTGAAGAACTGCGTCTCGGCCATGGCGGCGCTGAGTGCGGCTCCGCTCTTGATGGACTCAATGACCCGGTTGATGGTCGTCGCTACGACCGTGTTGCCCATGGTGCCGCCCACCATCTCCAGGCAGCTAATCAGCGGCACGCCCGCCCCGAACAGGGTCGCCAGCGTGTCGGTGAAGCGTGCCATGGAGGTCTTGAGCACCAGGGGGCCGATGATCGGAGCCTTGAGGGCAGTGGTGTCCTTCCAGTGGATGCCCCTGGGTGTCCGGAGCCAAGCGCGGGCACCGAAGAAGATGGCCCCGACGACGACAAGAAGGACATACCATCGGTGGACCAGGTAGTTGCTCATCGCGAGTGTCATCCGCGTCGGCAGGGGCAGGGGAACGTTCAGGGCCGTCAGGAAGCCCACAAACTGCGGCAGGACGAAGATGAACAGGCCGATGACGATGGCAACGCTGGCGCTGATAACGATGATCGGGTAGCTGGTCGCACTCTTGATCTTGCGCTTCAGCTCCGCCTCGCGCTCGAGGAAGGTGGCCATCTTGAGCAGGCTGTTGCCCAGGTTGCCCGATGCCTCCCCCGACCGGACCATGGCGCTGTACAGCGTGCTGAAGACTCCAGGGTAGTTGTCCATGGCGTTCGACAACGGAAGGCCGGACTCGACCTTCTTCTTCAGGTCGTCCGTGATCATGCGGAGCTTCTTGCTGCCCAGCTGCTTGCACTGGATGTCCAGCGCCTTGGTGATGGACAGGCCCGCGTTGAGCATGGTGCCCAGCTGGGAAGTGAAGATGCCCATGTCCTTGGCTGCGATTCCTCCGCCAGCCGCCAGCCTGCCCTGCTTCGCCTCGCCCGCAGGGCCCCTGCTGCGCACGGCAAGGCCCCCACCTTCGCCCCTGGCAGCCATGATATTCACCGGGACAAGTCCCTTGCCGCGAATGGCCTCGGCGGCTTCGTGGGAATTGGCAGCGTTGATCGTGCCGCGCTGGGTCGAACCCAAACGGTCTGCCGCAACATACGTGAAGGTTGCCATGGGTGCCTCCTCTCAGTGCTCTCAGGACCGTCCCAGCAGGCGCTGGAGTTCCCTTGGGTCGAATGCGTGGTCTATGGCGTCCTCGTAGCTGATGACGCCACGCTCGTACAGGGACTTCAGCGACTGGTCCATGGTCATCATGCCCATCGCCGTGCTGGTCTGGAGAACCGACTGGATCTGGTAGGTCTTGCCCTCGCGGATGAGGTTCTTGATGGCAGGGGTCGCCAGCATCAC
>JAPLGI010000103.1 GCA_026390245.1 Caldisericota bacterium | reverse complement strand
GTGCCAGGCAATTGCGTGCAGGATCTCCGGGTCATCGACACCAAAGTCGCGCCGGGCGATCAGTTGTCCGACAGGCGCGTGGAGGACCACTGGAGCTGCGGTCACAGCCATCTCGAGAGCCAGGGGATCACTTGAATCGTTCACCGATTGCAGCAGGACAGACTCGGGCTCGTCCCTTGCGATGTCATGCAGGAGAGACGCGATACTGGCCTTCTCCTCAGACACTGCCCAGAAGCGGGCAAGACTGGTCGCCAGAGCCTCCACGCGCAGGGTATGCTGCAGACGCTTCTTCGGCATGCGCTCAGCGACGCGCCTGATGAGGCGGGCTCTCTCTTCTGGAGTCACTGACCTCTATACAGTCGATGCTCCGTGATGTAGGCAGCGACGGACGGCGGTACAAGCCCCTCGACGGACAGCCCCTGGTGTAGCCTGCTGCGGACCAGCGTCGAGGAAAGGCTGTCGAACGGGTTGATGTCGAACAGGACCCTCGCGGGGACATCCGCAGGGTTCGACTGGTGGTGGCTGGCTCGCGGGACAAACCAGAGTTCGACCTGGTCCATGATATCCCGGTATCGGTGCCACCGCGGGAACGATGCCAGCTGGTCCTCTCCGAGCAGCAGTGCCGGCTTGTCCGTGCCCAGGGACGGCCGCAGGCCTTCAAGAGTGTCCACGAAATAGGATGGACGTGGCGCGCGCCTCAACTCGAAGTCCGAGACGCCGACATCCCGTACTCCTGCGAAGGCAAGCTGCAGCATGGCCATACGGTCGGCATCGGATGCGGAAAGAGTCTTGTCGAAGTCGGGATTGGGGAGGCCGGTAGGGATGAGAGTGAGCGTACAGGGGGCCATCAGGCGAAGAGCCTCATGGCCGACAAAAACGTGACCTGCATGGACGGGGTCAAATGCTCCCCCATACAGCACAGTTTTCATCGCTTCGCAGCAGTCTCTTCTCCCAGAGTGAACACGCGGCCACCAATCATGACGTTCTGTCCGTCATGAGCTCCCTTCTTGCGGAGCGCTTTCTCGACCCCGATCTTGCGCATCCTCTGGTCCAGCAGAGTGACCTGGAAAGGCTTCCCGAAGTCGGTGGTGTGGATAATCCGGTCGAGATAGCGTCCTGACGCGGACAGCATGCCATCTGGGAGCCTCGTGATCTCAAATGTCTCGTCGGATGGCTTCAGCCGGTACACCCGCGTCACTTGTTCGCGAGGAGGCACAGGCGAAGACAGCACGAGCTTCAGCCCACGTCCGATGACGGCGTCGATCCCGTCGTTTTCGAGTGCGGAAATCATCAGAGGCTCGATTCCCTGGTGCACAAAGCGGACACGAATCCCTGTGCGCTTCTGTGGAGAAATCAGGTCGATCTTGTTGACGACGACGAATCGTGGCCTGCCTGCAAGCTGGTCACTGTATTGTTCCAGTTCATGGGAGAGCAGGTGGTACGCCTGGACCGGGTCAGGGTCGGACGAGCTTCCATCCACCAGGAACAGGAGGACCCGGCTGCGCTCAATATGGGCCAGGAACTTGTTGCCAAGACCACGGCCATCGGCAGCCCCTTCCACCAGCCCCGGGATATCGGCAAAGGTGACGCGTTCGCCATCTGGCGAGAATGCCACGCCAAGGTTCGGGGACAATGTGGTGAAGGGATAGTCGGCGATCTTCGGGTGTGCGGCAGAGAGCTTGCTCAGCAGAGTGCTCTTGCCTGCGTTTGGAAAGCCGACCATGCCAACGTCGGCCAGTATCTTCAGGCGCAGCCTGATGCGGCGTTCCTGTGCGGGAATGCCTTCTTCGGAGTAGCGCGGGGCACGGTCGACGGAGGTGGCAAAGGCTGCATTCCCCCTGCCGCCGCTTCCGCCACGTGCCACGATGACGGTCTCGCCCTCATCGATCAGGTCGGCCAGGACTTCCTCCGAAACGATGTCCGTCAGGACAGTGCCCAACGGAACCAGGATGGTGATGTCCTGCCCATCGCTCCCATGCTTGTTGCGTCCAGCGCCTCCTTCTCCGGCCTGGGCCCTGAATGTCCGCTTCTTGGCAAAGAACTGAAGGCTCGAATATCGAGCGGTGGCCACGAAGATGACGTCTCCGCCTCTGCCACCATCACCACCGTCCGGCCCGCCTTTCTCGACGTACTTCTCACGGCGGAAGCTCATCGCTCCGTTTCCGCCGTGTCCCGAGGTGACTCGGACGATGACCTCATCGAGAATGCGGTCAGCTGAGTCTCTGATGGAAATGCTCCTTGCTGGTGCTAGTTCGCCTGCTCAGGCATGGGAAGCACATGGACGCGCTTCACGGTCTTGAGCGACTCGAACTTCACTGTTCCGTCGACGACGGCGAACAAGGTATAGTCTCGACCCATCATGACGCCATTACCGGCCTTGAAGTGCTCGCCGCGCTGACGCACGATGATGTTGCCCGACCGAACGACCTGACCGTCATAGAGCTTGACGCCGAGGTACTGCGGGTTGCTGTCCCGCCCGTTCCGTGACTTACCGCCTGCTTTCTTGTGTGCCATTGTTCACCACCCCTCTTACCCGATCTCCGTGATCTTCACGTAGGTCGATGTCTGTCTGTGCCCTATGAGCTTCTTGTGCGTCGTCTTGTTCTTGTAGGTGAAGACACGGACCTTGCGGTCGCGTGTCGTCCGAACGATCGTACCGCTCACCTTCGCGTCCAGAACGTAGGGCTTGCCGATTTGAGTGCCGGCGTCAGTGGTGACGACGAGGACTTTGTCGAACACGATCGGCGTGCCGGGCTCGCTGGCGATCTTTTCCATCTTGACGATCTCGCC
>JAPLGI010000174.1 GCA_026390245.1 Caldisericota bacterium | reverse complement strand
TCGTACTAGGAGGCATCGTCATGACGAAGCGGAGTATCAAGAACCTCGACGTCCGGAACAAGAGAGTACTTCTGAGAGTCGACTACAACGTCCCCATGTCGAAGGACGGAGCAATCACCGATGATAAGCGCATCCTTGAGACGCTTCCGACCATTCGGTACCTGCTCGAGCAGAATGCCACCATCATTGTCGTGACCCACATGGGCCGACCCGATGGAAAGATCGTGGAGTCGCTGCGGCTGGACAAGATCGCGCAGAGGCTGTCGGCGCTGCTGGGCAAGCCAGTCAGCAAGCTGAATTCTGTCGTCGGTCCGGACGTCACGGATGCCGTCGCTGGCGCCAAGCCAGGGGACATCATCATGCTTGAAAACGTCCGGTTCCTCAAGGAGGAAAAGAACGGCTCTGAGGAACTGGCAAAACAGCTTGCTGCACTTGCAGACGTCTACGTAGACGATGCATTCGCAACTGCTCATCGGCCCGACACATCGGTTGCCGGCGTACCCCAGTTTCTTCCATCAGCAGCCGGGTTCCTGCTCGAGAAAGAGATCGATGTCCTCGAGACTGTCACGACGTCTGCCAAGAAGCCGTTCATCGCAATCCTCGGCGGCGCCAAGGTCTCCGACAAGATTGGGCTCATCAAGAACCTCCTCACCAAGACCGACGCCATCCTGATCGGCGGTGGCATGGCATTTACCTTCCTGAAGGCCATGGGATACGGTATTGGTTTCTCCCTTGTGGAAGAAGACTACCTGAAGGTCGCTGAGGAGATTCTCGAAGCGGCCAAGGCAGAAGGCACCCGTCTCCTCCTCCCGGTGGACGTCATTGTCACGAGCGAGATCAAGGCCGGAAGTTCCTATCGGATCGTGGACATCGAGGAGATTCCTGCAGACCAGATTGGCGTGGATATCGGTCCGAAGACTGTCCAGGCATTTGAGGCGGAGATCGCGAAAGCCAATACGATCATCTGGAATGGACCAATGGGAGTCATCGAGATCGCCGAATTCGCGGAGGGCACCAAATCTCTCGCACGGATCATTGCTGCGAGAACCGGGGCACTTACAGTTGCCGGCGGAGGTGAGACTGCCTCGGTGATCGACGCACTGAACCTGCAGAATGACTTCAAGCACGTATCCACAGGCGGTGGAGCGTTCCTGGAATACCTTGAAGGAAAGCAGCTCCCTGGTATCGAGGCTATCGATTCTGTCGACTAGTTCGCTTTGGTACTTGAAATCGAAGCGGCTTTCCGTATAATAGCTGTTGTTACCGGAGGTTCACGTTGCCAATAAAAACAGTTGTTGAAATAGTCATGGCTTTGGTCGCAGTCGGCGACATCCTTGCGATTCTATTCATGGAACCCAAGGGCAGCGGACTGGGCGCAATTTCGGGCAGCGCAACCGTGTTCCACGCACGCAAGCCCAAGGATGCTGTTCTTGACCGGCTTGCAGTTGTTCTATCCATCGCATTTGTGGTATTGTCCCTGGTCCTGGTAGTCTTCAAGCTCTAGGGAAGCAGCAAGCCTCGTGCCGGGGTGGCGGAATTGGCAGACGCGTGCGTTTAAGGGGCGCATGGAGCAATCCGTGTGGGTTCAATTCCCACCCTCGGCACCACTAGTTTGAATACCACGATCCAGGGGCGGATAGTTCAGCGGTAGAACGCTTGCCTTACAAGCAAGAAGTCGCAGGTTCGAATCCTGTTTCGCCCACCAGCAGTGCGACGTTGGTGCTTGATGGTGGGACCGCTCATTGGGCACAGCGCGCGATGAGCGGTTTCTTTGAAGCAGAGTGCCGAGATAGCTCAGTTGGTAGAGCAGGGGACTGAAAATCCCCGTGTCGACGGTTCAATTCCGCCTCTCGGCACCATTTCTGTGTCTGGACCAGATCGTCTCAATCGATAGAAACATCCCACCCACGC
>JAPLGI010000168.1 GCA_026390245.1 Caldisericota bacterium | reverse complement strand
GTCCAGTCTCAGCCAGAAATGCGAGCAGGTCCTTGACTATGCCGGCATCATGGAGACGATCGCACGCAAGTTCTACAAGATCCACGACATGATCTACGTCGGACGCGGCGTCAACTATCCCATCGCACTGGAGGGGGCGCTCAAGATGAAGGAGATCAGCTACATCCATGCTGAGGGATACGCAGCTGGAGAGCTCAAGCATGGCCCCATCGCCCTGCTGGACCAGGATGTGCCCGTGGTGGGCATCCTTCCGCAGGGAGTGCTCTACGAGAAGATCTACTCGAATCTGCAGGAGTCCATCGCGCGCGACTCCCCCCTCGTGGTGCTGGCAGACAAGAAGGACAAGAGAGCTCAAGACATCGCCACGGACTTCATCCCGATGCCATCGGTCGAAGAACTGTTCTCCCCAGTCATCTACTCGCTGCCCCTTCAGCTTCTTGCGTACTTTACGGCTGACGGCAAGGGCCTGGACGTGGACCAGCCACGGAACCTGGCCAAGAGCGTGACAGTGGAGTAACAGAGTCCTGTTTTGTGAGGCGCTGAGCCGAAGGCCGACCCTGTACAGGGTCGGCCTTTCTGCTATACTTTTCGGCGTGTGCGCCCGTGGCCCAACTGGATAAGGCGATGGCCTCCGGAGCCGTAGATTACAGGTTCAAATCCTGTCGGGCGCACCAGACTTGATGAGTTTTCAACCTCTCGCGGCAGCTTCATGTCGCTCACTTGGTCGCACGAGGTCCTGTTCCTGGGGAATCGCTCACTCTTGCAATTGCCGACTCGGGATCGACACAGCTGTCGACTAGGTCCTGTGGACTGAGAAGCGCCGGCCACTTGCCCGGGGTTGTTTGTGTGTATAATGATGGCCGTTACTGTCGTGGCATCCAAGGAGTAGTCGTGAAGAAGCTCGTCATAGCAGAGAAGCCGAGTGTGGCGGAGCAACTTGCAGCGGTCATCGACCACTGCAAGAAGAGCCGTGAGTACTACGAAGGCGAACACTACATCATCTCATGGGCGGTGGGCCACCTTGTTGGATTGGCAGAGCCTGAAGACTACGACAAGAAGTACAAGCAGTGGTTGTTGTCCTACCTGCCGATCATCCCTGAAGCGTTCAGGTTCTCCGTGCTCGAGGGAGCTGAGGAACGCTTCAACTCACTGAAGAAGCTCATTGCCTCAAAGGACGTGAGCGAAGTCATTAATGCGTGTGATGCAGGTCGTGAGGGTGAGCTGATCTTCCGCAACATCTACGCGCAGGCCGGAGGAAAGAAACCCTCATCTCGCTTGTGGCTTTCCTCCTACACGGATGAAAGCATCCGTGACGGCTTCAAGCACATCCGACCCGAATCTGGGTATGATGACCTTGGCAAAGCTGCATTGGCACGTTCTGAAGCAGACTGGCTGGTTGGCATCAACGCTACCCGGGGACTGACGAGACGCAATGGGTCGCTCGTTACCGTAGGGCGCGTTCAGACACCGGTTCTGGCACTTATCGCCAAGCGTGAGAAGGAAGTCCAGGCATTCACGCCCGTTCCCTATTTCGAGGTCGACGCCGAGTTCAAGGTCGTGCCGCATGGTGAGCCGACCTACGCAGGGCTATGGCACAGGGGATCCGAGAGCAGGCTTGCCGAGCAGGCGGCCGCTGAAGCTATTGTTGCCAAGTGCTCGGGGCACAAAGGGGTGGTCGCGTCGGTTGCCCAGAAAGAGAATCGGATGCAGGTACCGTATCTGTATGACCTGGGACTCCTCCAACGAGAAGCAAATGGTCTGAACGGCCTGAGTGCGAGCCGCACGCTGAAGGCAGCGCAGTCTCTCTACGAAGCGAAGCGGGCCATCACATATCCGAGAACAGACAGCAAGTATCTGCCCAAGGCGCTTCGCAAGGAAGTCGTCACCGTGCTCGGTGACCTGGGGATTGGGGAATATGCCCCGTATGTGCAGCACGTGCAGCATGAGGGCTGGAAGATGCGGTCCTTCGTGTTCAACGACGAGAAGGTCAGCGATCACTACGCCATCATCCCTACGGGTACGCGGGTGGACCGAAGCAGTCTCTCCCATGACGAGAGCGTGGTCTATGACCTGGTTGCACGGAGGTTCCTCGAACAGTTCTACCCTGAAGCCATCCTGATGCTCACTCGCGTTGAGACCCTGGTTGAAGGCGAGACATTTGGCAGTGACGGCAGAGTCGTGAAGACCTCAGGTTGGCTGGAGGTTGCACCACGTGAGGCTGACAGCAAGGACTTGCCCGACCTCAGGGAGAAGCTGAGTGTCCAGGCGTTCAGGGTTGAGAGCGAGCACAAGTTGACCAAGGCTCCGCCACGGTTCACGGACGCGTCCATTATCGCTGCCATGGAGACGGCGGGCAAGCTCGTCGAAGACGAGGAACTCGCCGAGGCGATGAAGGAGCGCGGCCTGGGGACTCCCGCTACGCGCGCGGATATCATCGAGAAACTAATCCGGACGGGTGTGGTTGAGCGCAAAGCCCGGAGCCTGGTCGCCACCCGGCGTGGAATCGATCTCATTGACCTCCTCGAGGCGATCCAGTTGTCGGATCTCGTGGCTCCAGACCTCACCGGAGACTGGGAAATGAGTCTTCGCAAGATAGAGAAGGGCTCACTGGACAACCTGGAATTCCTGGAGCGCATCGAGGGATTTACCCGGCAGATGATCGACAAGATCAAGGGATACGAAGCTCCCACGCAGATCGGCATCGAGTCGGCTGAACCGCTGGGCGTATGCCCCATCTGCGGTGGCAACGTGCTGGAGCGCCCTGCATCGTATGTTTGTGAACACCATGGACGGAAGAAAACGGACTGCAAGTTCAGCATTCCGAAGATGATTCTCCGACGCTCCATTACGCGCGAAGAGGCTCTGCAGCTCATGACCGAGAAGAGAACGGACATGCTTGACGGATTCGTGAGCAAACGTGGCTTCAAGTTCAGTGCGCGGCTTCTGCTCAAGCCAGACAACAAGCTGGAATGGGAGTTTGCCGAGGGATCAGGTGGCAGCTCTGCGGCAACCGAACCGGTCGTCAACGAGGAGTCATTGGGTCGGTGTCCCGTCTGCCAGGGTTCAGTGGTCGAGACCACGGAGCACTACCGGTGCACCGGGACGGATTGTCGATTTCAGATGAAGCGCGTCTATGCCGGCAAGACCATCGACCGTGACATGGCACGTAACCTCCTCGAGCGCGGCAAGACAGAACTCATTGAGGATTTTGTGTCAAAGTACAATAGACCGTTCTCGGCCTACCTGAAACTCGGAGACAAGGGAAGGGTGGAGTTCGAGTTTCTAAACAAGGGACCACGAACGGGCAAGCGCGCAACCGGTCACGTGACGAAGACAGGGACGTCTGCTGCAAAGACAACAAAGACACGGAAGGTGGGGACGTCGGCAAAGAAGGCAGCCCCCAAGACATCCAACAGCAAAGGTGGTGCGTCATGATCCCATTCAGTGCGATTTTCAGTGTCGACTTCTTCTTCAGCCTGGGCTACGTGGTCCTGTCGATAACGGGGCTTGTCCTGGCAATCTCGTACAGGCGCTCTGAGGAAGGGAAGATGAGCCTGTTCCTCCTGCTGACCGCCTCGCTGGTGGCTACGTACTATACCTTGCAGTGGCTGCTGAGCAGCTTCGTTTCCTTCTATGTCAGCAACTATGCGGCGTCGCATCCTGATTTCCAACTGGCCACATGGGTGAATTTGAGTCTCACCATCTTCTTCACTGTTCTGAACTATGCATTCATCTTGACGCTGGCGCTGACCGCCTGGTTTGCAGTCAGAAAGAGCCGCGCAGAGAACGCTGTTCTTGCTCAGGGTCCCGAGGAGACGATGACCGACGAGCTGGCCCCCGAATTCGCCGCGAATGGCGAGCCGTCCGGGACGACCAGCGACAACGCAGCTCCAGCCGAACCCACCGTTCCTGGACCTGAAGCTTAGTTCTATGAACCGCGAGGAACTCTATCAGGTCATCGTCGAGCGTACGCCGTCTCGGAACCTTGTGAACCATATGCTCGCTGTCGAGGCCATCATGCGCGGCCTGGCGACGAATTTCCATGAGGACGTCGAAAAGTGGGGGCTGGCCGGGCTTGTCCATGACATCGACTACGGTGAGACCAAGGACAAGCCGAACCTGCACAGTATCGTCGGCTCCGAGCAGCTGCACCTGATGGGAGTTCCTGAGGACATCTGTTATGCCGTTCGCGTTCACAACGCACTGCACGGCCTGTCCCGAAAGAGCATGATGGACAAGGCACTGTATGCTGCGGACCCACTGTCCGGTCTCATTGTCGCATGTGCGCTGATTCGTCCGGAAAAGAAGCTTGCGCCCATCGATACGGATTTTGTCATGGTTCGCTTCAAGGAGAAGCGTTTTGCCGCCGGGGCGAATCGGGATCAGATCCTGGCCTGTCAGGAGATGGGGCTCGACTTGTACAAGTTCGTTGCCATCGGCCTGAGTGCCATGAAGGAGATCGCCCCAGAAATCGGTCTCTAGAAGGGTTGTTGTGAGTTGACTCGAAGTCCGAGCCCGCCTTGACGGCGGGCTTTATGTTGTGGCTAATCTGGGTATACTTCACCGGTAAGTAGTCTCGTACGTTCTGTCCAACAGACACTTGCCGAGATACCATCACAAAGCGGAGGCAAATCGATGTTGTTGAACGCAGAAGAGCTGTTCTCAGAACGGGCACAGGGTTTCAGACCATCCGAGATTCGGGAGCTTCTCAAACTCATCGACAGCCCGGAAATCATTTCGCTGGCCGGGGGCATGCCAGACGATCGGTTCTTTCCTATCGACCGCGTGATCGAGGCAAGCACGTTTGCACTCAGAGAATACGGCAAGAAAGCTCTCCAGTATGGGTCCACCGAGGGTATCAAGAAACTGCGTGTCTTGCTCATGGACCGGATGGAGAACGAGGGTGTCAGAAGCATCGATCTGGACAACGTCATCATCTCGACCGCCTCACAGCAGGGTCTGAGTCTGGTGGGACAGGTCTTCGTGAATCCAGGCGACACAGTCATCGTGGAAGAGCCCTCCTATCTTGGAGCGATCCAGGCCTTTGGAAGCATGCAGGCCAAGTTTTGCACGGTGCCATTGGACAAGGATGGCATGCAGATGGACATTCTTGAGGACAGGCTCAAGGAGCTGAAGAAGGCGAACATCCGTCCGAAGCTCGTCTATACGGTGCCCAACTTCCACAACCCTGCCGGCGTCACCATGACGCTGGAGCGCCGCAAGAAGCTGATCGAGCTGGCTCACCAGTATGATCTGCTCATTATCGAAGATGATCCCTATGGCGAGATCCGCTTTGAGGGCGAGCCAATCCCCTCGCTGCTGGCGCTGGATGGCAAGGACCGTGTCGTAGCTCTGCGCACGTTCTCGAAGATCAGTTTCCCCGGGCTTCGTCTTGGGTGGATCGTTGCCCGCGAAGACATCATGAACAAGATCATCGTCGGAAAACAGGCGGCAGACTTGTGTTCTCCTGCAATGACTCAGTACATAGCGTATGAGTTTGTAAGCCGCGGGTGGCTGGATGACTATGTCGCCGTCGTCCGACGCGAGTATCCCAAGAAGAAGAACGCTATGATTGCAGCTCTCGAACAGTATTTTCCTGCTGGCAGCAGCTGGACAGATCCTCAGGGAGGCCTGTTCGTATGGGTGAAGGCACCGGACTGCATCGACACCGGGGCGATGTTCCGCGAAGCGATCAATGCAAAGGTCGCATATGTGGTGGGCATTGCCTTCTACCCTCATCGGGACGACAACTGCCACATGCGGTTGAACTTCTCGGCTGTGGATCCCGAGCGGATTACGGAGGGGGTCCATCGCCTGGGCGACCTGCTGAAGACGAAGATCTAGCAGCAGCTTGAAACAAGTTCGCAGCAGCCCCCGCCCGCGTTTCGCGAGGCAGGGGCTGCTGGCTTCTGCGACTGGCAGCCTCTAGCTGCGGCGGAAGGTGGGGCAGATGTCTCGGTAGTCGCAGGAGAAGCACTTGCTGCCACGTTTTCCACGAAAGTCACCCTGAGTTATTCTGTTGGATGTCCTGACCAGGACTTCTCTGGACCTGGCAATGCAATTCTCTGTTCCCTCGTCCATCTCAGCCTTGAGGTTCTCTCGGAGGTAGTACGTCTGCAGGATGAAGCGCTTGCCCTGGAACTCTTCCTGCTGACTCAGCGCTGCAGCATACAAAGCTACCTGGAACCGATGAGACGTCAGCGCCGAGGCATCTCTTGGCCGTGCGGACTTGTAGTCGACGATGCGCAGCACACGATCATTGACTCGATCTATTCGGTCCACGATACCGGTGAACGGTATGCCGTCGAGTTCCGTCTTGATAAGATGTTCTGCATAAACCATCTCTTGCCATGTGGACTGGAAGACAGGAAAGAATGCTGTAAGGACACGAAGTGCCTGGCGTCGTTTGCTCTCTTCAGCAATGCGGCCGGCATATCCATCTGTCAGCCAGTTTTCGTCCAGAAGCTGAGACAGAGATATAGGGAAGAGGGCTGAATCGTCTCTGTAAAGCTGGCCATCTTGCCCGAGGTGACACGACAGCAGCTTCTCGAGGACTGCATGGACGCTCTTTCCATAGCTGAAGTACCAGTGCAGAGGCTCCTCGATCTTCTGGATGTACTTGAACTCGAATTTCCTGGGGCACTCGTTGTATGTCGATATCCTCGAGTAGCTTAGCGGTTCTGCAAGCGCGTTTTCCAAAGTATCTCCACCTGTTTTCGAGTCTGTTCGGCATTCATTGTGTTGTCGATAATGATGTCGGCATATACCAGTTTCTCGGTCAGAGGCATTTGTGCGTCAATGCGGCTGACGGCCTCATTGCGTGTCAGATGATCGCGTGTCATGAGACGCTCCAGCTGGTCCTCTTTCGAAGCTTTCACAACCCAGATCTCGTCAACCAGACTCTGCCAGCCAGCCTCGATCAGGATCGCTGCGTCAAGGATTACAATGGTCGATGTCTGGTGAAGCAGTCTGATTCCATCGACGACCAGCTTTGTCATGATTGGCACCATGATGCCGTTGAGCTTCGTCAGGAGGTCAGGGTGTCCGAAGACCAGAGTGCCGAGCAGGTGGCGGTTCAGTTGGCTTCCTTCGAAGATGCAGTTGCCAAACGCAGTTCGCACCTGGTCGAGAGCCCCGTCGACGTCCTCAGCAAGGACACGTTTGCCTATGAGGTCCGCATCCAGTACTGCCGCCCCGTACTCCCGCAATATGCCGGAAATCATGCTCTTGCCCGAAGCGATGTTGCCGGTGAGTCCGATGTCGCTGCTCATGTAAGGTCTCGCAGATTCGGACCTGCAGAGAGGTGAGTCACGAGGGGGACCGAAAGGTGTATTGCCGACTCCATGGATCCCTGCATCATCCCGCGGACAAGGTCAAGCTCGTCAGGTGGGGTGTCAACAACGATTTCGTCGTGCACCTGAAGGACCATCCGGGCCTTGAGAGGCTGAAGATCCTTGCTCAGGGAGATCATTGCCATCTTGATGGCGTCGGCGGAACTTCCCTGCACGACCGCGTTGAACCCCTGGCGAATGGCTTCCTGGCGCTCCACGTTGTTATGACTGTTGATGTGTGGAACCCTCCGCAGATGGCCAAGAATCGTCTTGACATAGCCATCGCGCTGAGCTGCCTCGACGACGCGGTCACGATAGTCCCTGATGCCGGGAAATCGCTCCAAGTAGCGTTCGATGTATTGTCGAGCCTCGTCGCCACTGATGCCCAGCTGCCGCGAAAGTCCATATGGGGAGATGCCGTAGATGATGCCGAAGTTGATCGTCTTGGCACGCTTTCGCATCTCGGGGGTCACTGCCGATTCTGGAACGTCGAAGACCTGAGAGGCCGTGTGGAGGTGAATGTCCTCTCCCTGGGCAAAAGCGTGGCAGAGGTTCGCGTCGGCGGAGAGATGTGCAAGCATCCGCAGGTCGATCTGTGAGTAGTCTGCCGAGACAAGGACCCAGCCATCGTGGCTGGCGATGAATGCTTGCCTGATTTCGCGCCCGACCTCGGTTCTCGCAGGGATGTTTTGCAGGTTGGGGTCGACGCAGCTGATGCGCCCCGTCGCCGTGCCGGTCTGGAGGAACGTGGGGTGGATCTTCCCGTCCGGCGCGACGTAGCGCACCAGCGAATCCGTATAGGTTCCCTTGATCTTGGTCAATTGGCGGAGCTCCAGGATGAGAGGAATGGCCGGGTGCTCGTTCTGGATTGCCTCCAGGGATTCGACGTCCGTACTCAGACCGGTCTTCGTCTTCTTGGTCGGTGCAAGTCCCAGTACGTCGAAAAGGAGCACGCCCAGCTGTTTGGGAGACTGAAGACTGAAATCGCGTGTGCCGACGAGGTCGTAGGCCTGATGCTCCAACTCGGCAATGCGAAGACCCAGCTTTGCCCCAAACGTTCGCAGATAAGCAGTATCCGTGCGTATGCCTGCCATCTCCATGTCTGCAAGCACGGCTGCGAACGGCATTTCCATCTCGTTCAGAGTCCGTGTCAGCTGAGATTCCTCTAGAGCGGCATCGATCGGGCCGGAAACGCGATAAACAAGGTTCGCCAATCCCTCGGGAGTGGAAGTGTGTCCGTCAAGCCCCCATGCCTCGCCGATACGGTCGAGACCCCAGGCTTTCTGGTCAGGGTCCAACAGGTACTGTGCGAGCATGACATCCCGGATCGGCACGGGAGCGGCCAGGCCGAAGGGTGCGAGTGCATGACAAAGCTGCTTGTAGTCATAGACATAGGTCATGGAAGCGCCGTCTGAGGCAAGTGCCGCCGGAAGAGAGCCAAACATGGCGTCAACGTGTGTCGACCAAGTCACGTCCTTTGTTCGACGGGCGACCGTGAACCCCTGTCCTTCGACATCGGGTATCAGGGCCAGAGCCATCCGGTTATCAAGAACGACGTTCAGCGCCGCCAACGGAACCGGTGCGACCGCTGGCGAGGGACCGTCAGCGTCAAAGAGGCTGTCGCGACGGACAGATGCTGGTGCGACAGCGAGCGATGGCACGCCGAGGACCTTCGACGCACGCCGGCTCAGTGTCAGAAAGGATAGCGTCTGGAACAGCTCGGAGCACTGCTTCGAATCTGGGTCACCCCGTTCCAGGTCAGCGAGGCTGGTTGGTTCATCCAGGCTCATCAGGATGGTGACCAGCGACCGGTTGCGCAGGATAATGT
Organism: Caldisericota bacterium; assembly: GCA_026390245.1. Taxonomy (GTDB): domain Bacteria; phylum Caldisericota; class Caldisericia; order Cryosericales; family Cryosericaceae; genus Cryosericum. Next base: position 4,350 of record JAPLGI010000168.1, on the reverse strand, counting down.
CCCGGTTTTCGGCGAGCAGGGCTCTGTAGCGTTCAGGACCACCGTTTTCCAGCAGTGCCTCCACTGAACCAAATTCCTGAATCAGCTTCAATGCCGTCTTGTCGCCGATGCCGTGTACTCCGGGGATATTGTCCGAGGTGTCGCCCTTGAGTGCCTTGACGTCAATCAGTTGTGGAGCTTTGAGGCCAAACTCCGAAAGGATTGCAGCAGGCGTGTATTCCCTGACCTCCTTCACTCCCTTGACCGTAATGCGCACCGAGGTGTTGTCGTCCGTCAATTGGAGCAGGTCGTTGTCTCCGGAATAGATGGTGCATGGAATTCCCGCCTGGCGAGCGACCTTGCTATAGATGCCGATGAAATCGTCTGCTTCAAACCCGTCCTTTTCCCGCGTGACGATTCCCAGCGACTGGATGAGCTGCTTGAGGTTGCCGAGCTGGCTGACGAGTTCGTCGGGCATGGACTCCCGATTGGCCTTGTAGTCTTCGAACATCTCGTGGCGATAGGTCGCTGCCTTGCGGTCGAAGAAGACGCCCATGTATTGTGGCTGAAGGTCCTCGATGATGGTCAGCAGCATGGTCGTGGTTCCCAGAATCGCCCCGGTGGGGACGCCGGTGGCGGTGCTGAGGTGGGGCATGGCGAAGAAAGCCCGGTACAAGATCGAACTTCCGTCAACAAGCACTACTCGATTCGTCATGTGCTCATTGTATCAACGTCTCGGGTCGGGCGCAACCCAGCTATGTGAGCCGCGGGTGAACACGGAGATGCAGCCGGTCTGCGCGAGGTCTAAGGTCCTGACTGAGCCCGTGGTGAGAACCTGGACCGTCCCGGTCGACGTATCATATGCAAAGCCGGGGAAGTCTCCCGTGAGCAGGACCCCGGGGCTTGCCGTTCCACGAAGCGCGGGGGTAAGGAGTATCAGCGAGGACAGGTCTCGATTGGTGCTGCCGGCCCGGATAGTCCCGGTCGTCGTCTCCACAGCAACCATGTTGCCGGCTTCGAGGGATGCAATGGTCGATTGGAAGCTACTGTCAAGCCCGGGAATGGGAATGCGGGTGAACCAGGAAGGAAGGTACACGTGGTTTGGTGCAAGTAGTGCGAACACAGTGTCCAGCTGGTCCGGGATATCCACCGGGGACCCCGTGATCACGACGACGTCAAGCGCGTTCACGCCGAGTGCTGCAAGTGCATGGGCCGCTCTCTCTGCGGCCTTGCCGTCGGTATCGAACATATAGAGCCACGTGCCGATGTTCTTGCTGCGGACAAGGACAACGCTGCCCTGATCGACGACCGGGAAGGTGACGCGCGTGTCGAATGGGACGGTATCGAAGGCCCATGCGAGTGCCACCAGGATGGCAGTCACAACGATGGGAAGTTCTGCGTGACGCCTTTTTCTGAGTCTTGGCCGATTGTCTACCGAGAGGATGATGACGCTGAACAGTATCCCCAGGGAAAGGAGCAGAAGCGACGAAGGTGCCGGGACATTGCGATGCGAGCCGGGCAGGCGTCCCAGCAGTTCGAGGCAGCCAAACAGGATACTCGAGGCGCCATTGAGGATGGGTGCGAGAAGTGACGCAAGCGGTGGAACTGCAAGGAGCAGGGAAGACCAGGCCAGGAGGCCTATCAGAAGCAGTGAAACCGCAGGAATAGCCACGACATTCGCCAGAAGGGCAACAGGGGCAAGGATGTGAAATGTTGACACTGCAAGTGCAGCCGCGGGGAGAGATGCTCCGGCGGTCGAACAGAGCGACGAGAAGAGTCCTCGGGCCAACCGGCCATTGACGCGAACAAGATGTGACAGGGGCTCGCCAATGAAGCTCAGGCCTGCGACTGAAGCAAACGACAACTGCAGGCCGATATCGAAAACAGAGGTTGGGTCGACGACCGCAAGAATGAGTGCAGCCCATGACAGAGATGCGAGACGGCTCGAGTGTCCACCAAAGAACTGGGTCACAGTAAGGACACACAGCATGACGAACGCTCGATCTGCACTTAGAGGAAAGTCGATGAATGCCAGGTAGACGAAGGTGGCGACGAGAGGAGCGACGGTCTTGCCGAGACTGTTCCTGGAGAATACCAGCCCAAGCAGTATGGACATCACAGCAAAAACCAGTGAGAGGTGCAGGCCGGAAATGGCAAGCAGATGGCTGGTGCCGGTGATCGAGAAGAGGTGGCGGTCGACAGTTCCGAAGAGTCTGCGATGCAAGAGGAGCTCTTCAAGAAACCCGAATGCCTCGTAGCTCAACAGCGGGCGGGCGCGGAGCTCGAGGAGGTTTCGTGCTCGTCCCGTCAGGCGGCCCCACCATGAGGCAAGAGAACGGCTGGGGAGAGTCTGAACGTCTCGCGCCAGAAACAGGTCGGCGGGTGGGGGACCGGGACGATCTTCGCCCGGGTTGAGAGCGGAACTGGTCGTGCCCATCTTTCCCAGGACGCGTACCTGTTGACCGAATGTTGGCCCGGTGCGCCGATCGGGCAGCTGGACCTGGATGGTGACCGGCCTTGCGATAGCGATGTCATTCGACGTCATTGCCGACAGTTCAAATACTGTGCCTCCGGAGCTTCGCGCAACAGAAGGGGTGGTGACGATGCCGGTAACGACCGAGGTATCGGAGCGAAGCTGTCCGGATGAGGAAGAAGCAATGGTCTTCCTTGTCATGGCAAGCGATGGCCAGAAGAGAGAGAGCGCGAGTACGAGGCGGAGGATATTGACGCGCAGATTCCGAGTCTGTACGACATAGACCAACCCCAAGGCAGCCAGAACGACGAAAATGACTATTGGCGTAGAACCCGTGGCTTCGGCCGAAAATGCTCCGGCTGCGACCGTCAGGGCTACGAGCGTGACGAGTCGCAGTCTTATCACGCCGGCTACAGGGTGATGAGGGATTTCAGGTCTTCGTAGGTCTTTGTGCCGATGCCTGTGACGTTCTGAAGGTCCTCAAGACGCTTGAATAAGCCATGCTGTGCACGGTAGTCCAGTATTGCCTGTGCCTTGACTGGACCGATACCGGGAAGCGCGTCCAGTTCAGCCAGAGTCCCGTGGTTGATGCTGACGCGCACGTGGATGCCTGGTGCCGATGACGTGGAAGTCGGTGCAGCAGAGGTACCGTCCGCCGACCTGACGGGAACGGTGACCTGTTCGCCATCCTCAAGGCGAGCTGCCAGGTTTACCGCGATCAGGTCTGCGTCGTTGGCAGCTCCTCCAGCCGCCGCGAGTGCGTCACGGACGATGGAACCTTCCGGCAGGCTATAGACATCTGGATGAAGGACGGCACCAGTCACATAGACCCTGAAGGAAACAGGCGCCGTGGGCACGATCTCTTGACTCGAGGGGTTCTCGATAATCTGTGGGAGCGGGTCGGGCGTCGGCTTGATGAAGCGTGAGCCAACGAAAAGCCCTGCGCCGATTCCGAGCGCGAGGACAGCGACGATCAGAACGACTATCTGACGCTTGGACAGTTTTTCCATTACAGTGGAGGCTCGCTCTTGGTCAAGCGTATGGCCTCCCGCCTCCTTCGTCGGCGTCGAGCGATTCTTGCTCCTAGCGGGAGCCTCGCAGAACCGTGAGAAGATCATACAGCTCGAGAAAGTCAGTGACCATGCCCTCAGTTTGCTGAGGGATCGGAGTCTCAATGATCCTGACCGGAGTTCCTGTCGGGATCAATGAGAAGGCCTTGGTCACGTCGGCGTTCTCATGGCGCACGCACCCGTGTGATACGTCTTTGCCGATGCTGAATGGATCGTTCGTACCGTGCAGCCCATAGGATGGCAGTGAAATGCCAATCCAGCGAATCCCCAGCCCGTTCGCTTTGTCACGAAGGTATGGAGCGTACACCTTTCCTTCCCAATGCCAGTTTGGGTCAGCCTGCTTGTCCGTCACCTTGTACGTGCCGATGGGCGTAACGCTCTCCCCGGTGGTCCCCGTGGCGTCTGGAAATGCTAGAGTGCCTCCTGCAGTCCTCAGGAGCGTGACGTGAAACGACTTGTCGACAAGAACCTCGGTGGCCGTAGCACCTTGCGCTGATGGTATGGCCATGACGCCAAGAGCTACTGTGAGGACAAGCATATAGACAAGCGGACGACGGCAGCATCTCATGTGGACTCCCATTATAGACAGCATTGGCCCGATGGCAACCGGGGCCGCACGGCCACAAATCGGAAGGGCCCCTTTCGGGGCCCGCAATGTCGCAAAGATACTTCAACAGCAGAAGAGAGAGCTTACCTTGCCGAGTGGTGCGGGGAGAGGGAGTTGAACCCTCACGACCTTGCGATCACTAGGACCTGAACCTAGCGCGTCTGCCATTTCGCCACCCCCGCCTTAAGGGCTTGAGACTAACGCTCCAGGATGACCGGGAT
>JAPLGI010000095.1 GCA_026390245.1 Caldisericota bacterium | reverse complement strand
GGAGTGTTCTACGTGACCGGATCGCTGGGGCTCGTTCTTAGCGCGATCATTTTTCTCGGCGTGCGCGATGCTGCCCGCGGGAGCTCGGAGCCTGAGCTCCAGAACGTTGCCGTGCTTCAGGAACACCACTTCGAGTGGCGTACCGCAGGTCGGCTGCTGCAGAAGAAATCACTGGTCCTTCTCTACCTGCAGGGGTTCTTCGGCGTGTTTCCCTGGAACGTTATCACGTACTGGTTCTTCCGGTATTTAGAGAAGGAACGCGGCTACAGCAGTGGTGAGGTCCTTTCGACCATGATGGTTGCAATTCTCGTGCTGGCGGCAGGGTATCCTCTTGCCGGGGCACTGGGGGACCGCCTGTTCCGCAGGACCACACGGGGTCGTCTCATCGTAAGTATCGTCGGCGTCATAGCCGGCACCGTGCTATTCTTCATCACCATGAACGTCCCAGTAACCGCGAAGACCACGTTTCTGGTGATGCTTGCCGCCTCGGCTCTTTTCACTCCGTTCGCATCACCCAACGTCGTCTCTACGATCTGTGATGTCACCTTGCCTGAAGTGCGCAGCGCGTCCGTTGCCATCGAGAATTTCGTCGAGAGTGTGGGAGCGGCACTGTCGCCGCTTGCTGCAGGCCTCATCGCTGTCAAGCTGGACCTGCGGACGGCCATTGTCCTCATCTGCACGTCGACGTGGACCGTGTGTGCCCTGCTGTTCGTGGGTGCCATCATCCTGGTGCCGCGCGACATTGAGGCTGTCCGCGCTGAATTGCGCCTGCGTGCACAAGGCGAGCAGGCACCATCGTAGCATGTCTAGTGTACCTCTGTGTTCTGAATTGGAAGGAGTATGGTAAGACCGTGACCCGTGGAATGCTCTGCGCCGTCCTCGTCACTGTTTTCGTGGCCGTCTCTTTTGCCGGCTGTGCCAGAAAGGCTGTCTATGTGGATGGGATGTATTCCGGGTATTCCGAACAGGACAGTAGTGGCAACCTCGGTCAAATCACGATCACGATCGCTGGTGACAGGATTGTCAGGGCCAGGTATGTCGAGCTCATTCCCAAAACCAGGGGCAACTACCCGTATCGGATTGCAGTCGACGCTGTCGCCACGATGCAAAGCAGGCTCATCGAGAGCGGCAACATTGCCGCGGTTGACGCCGTTACAGGGGCGACAGCAACGTCCAGCCGACTGACTGAGGCTGTCGATGATGCACTCAGGAACGCAGGGAGTGTCGGGTCCTACACTGACGGCACATATGTCGGATACTCCACTGCTGACAACCTCGGAAATATTGGCTATGCGGTCATAACCGTTTCTGGTGGCAACGTCGCGGACGCGGAACTTGCCGACCTTCAGGTGAAGAGCAGGGACAACTACCAGTACCAGGCGTCACTTGACGCGTGGGCCACGCTCGAGCAGAGCCTTATGACTTCACAGGATGTCACCAGGGTCGATGCAGTTACCGGGGCCACGGGCACGAGCACGCTCTTCAGGGAAGCGGCCACTGCAGCCCTGGAGACGGCCAGAACCAAGTAGCCTCTCTCGGAGGAGGCACCATTGAGGAGGTTCGACGGATGACATGGCGTACGTTGTGGAATTGGTGAGGCAAGACCAGCAACGC
>JAPLGI010000139.1 GCA_026390245.1 Caldisericota bacterium | reverse complement strand
CTGGAGGCGTGACTCGAAGAGCTGGGTATAACCGAACAGCAGAAGCCGCACGGGTGGTTTTTCGAGGTCCGCCCGCGTCACGATGCCGGTGACGCCGTCGCTGGTCAGGACGAAGGCATAGTCCCGCGCGCCGAGCACCTTGAACAGGTTGAGCACCGAGGACGAGTTCGGGATGAGCATGGCAGGCGTGATAGGATGCGCGTACGATGCTGCGACTCCGTTTTCCAGCTCATCGCGGTCAACATACGTCAGCACGCCCCCCTCTGGACTGATGACGCCGACGGCATCCCAGTCCCGGGCTGTCAGGTCCTGCCTGAGATCCGCAGCGTCGCTTTGCGCCGGCACGGACACGAGAGACTCCATGATCATCTCGACGTTCACCCGGTGCTGGAACAAGTCGCGCAGCTCGCGCAGGGATCGGCTGATGCGGACCTCTGGCGAGAATGGTATGCCCATCGTCGTTTTCATCCCAACCTCCTGATTGCATGACCTGTTCCAGAGTTTAGGCCAGTCAGAGCGATTGGCAACTGGACGTGTGTCCTGTGCGTGCAGTCTCGCTATGAGCACGAGTGATGTGGGCTGAGGAGGTTGCGCGTGAGCGCATCCACGCTACAGTAACGTGGAGAGACGACACGCCAGGAGGATCACATGAGAGACCATTCGGTGACGAGGATGACAGAGTCGCTGCGTCTGAAAACTGCAAAGGAGCAGGCATGAGCGCGTCAAAAGTCTGGTTCACCGACCTGCGCACGCGTCCCGGTCGCAATTTGCTGGACAAGACCGAGGCACTCATGCGGGTAGCAGGCATCGAGACCATTGATTTCAAGGACAAGTTTGTTGCATTGAAGCTGCACCTTGGCGAGCCCGGCAATCTCGCATATATCCGCCCCAACTACGTTGCACGGGTTGTGAAGCTGATCCGTGAACTCGGCGGCAAGCCATACCTCACGGACTGCAATACGCTCTATACAGGGGGCCGCTCAAACGCGGTGGACCACCTGCAGTCTGCTCAGGAGAACGGCTTCAACCGTATTGCCGTAGGGGCTGACGTTATCATTGCCGACGGTCTCAAGGGAACCGACTACCGCGAGGTCCCTATCCATCTCAAGCACTGTGAAACTGCCAAGATCGGCACTGCAATTGCCGACGCCGACATCATCGTGTCACTCACGCACTTCAAGGGGCACGAGCAGGCGGGCTTTGGGGGCGCGCTCAAGAATATCGGCATGGGCAGTGGTTCGCGGGGTGGCAAGATGCAGATGCACTCCGAATCCAAGCCGCGCATCGACGTCATGAAGTGCGTGGCGTGCGGGATGTGTGTCCGTTCCTGCCCGCAGTCCGCAATTGCCTGGAACGCTGAGCACAAGGCTGCCATCGACTACAGCAAGTGCGTCGGATGCGGGCAGTGCGTCGCGGTCTGCATGTACGGTGCCGCAGGACCCGTGTTCCAGGGGACCAACGACGCGCTCAACGAGAAGATCGCGGAGTACGCCTATGCCGTCCTGCACGGGAAGCCGGCATTCCATGTCAGCTTCATCATGAACGTCAGCCCGAACTGCGATTGCTGGAACCTCAACGATGCGGCAATCGTTCCCGATATCGGCATCGCCGCGAGCTTTGACCCGGTGGCTCTCGACCAGGCATGCGTGGACCTCGTGAACAAGGCCGTCGCCAATCAAGGCAGTATCCTCGCCGACGTTCACTTCGAACAGGGGGACAAGTTCACCCACGTCCACCCCGAAACACACTGGGAATCACAGGTCGCCTACGCCGAGGTGATCGGACTCGGCACGCGGCAGTACGAGCTGGTGACGGTCGCGTAGTTTCTTGTCGAGATGTGTGCATTCATGGCGCCACACCAGTCGAGGTGTGGCGCCTCTTGCTTCTGACCTCCGCAATACCGTTGCAAAAGTCGAGGAATTTCGTATCCTTCATGCATGGACAATCAGCGGTAGAAACCGTTGGGGAGGGCTCTATGGCTCGTGCACGACCAACGGGAATGAAGGCTTTTACGCTCATCTGGGCTGGTCAGGTGGTCTCGCTTATCGGGTCCGCCATGACGGCCTTTGGTGTAAGTGTATGGGCTTGGCAGACGACGGGTCATGCAACCGCGCTGAGTATCGTTGCGTTTTTCAACTTCACGCCCATCATCGTCATGAGCCCCATCGCTGGAGCGCTGGTCGACCGCTGGAATCGCAAAGTGACCATGGGGGTCTCGGACGTGGCGTCAGGGTTGGGAACAGTCATCATGCTCGTCCTGTATGCCACCGGACATCTGCAGATCTGGCACCTCTGCGCCGTGGGTGCATTGTCCGGTACCTTCCAGGCGTTTCAGTGGCCTGCGTATCAGGCCGCCATCAGCACCATGATGCCCAAGGAGAAGTATGGGCGGGCGGCAGGCATGATGTCACTGGCACAGAGCGGCTCCGGCATCCTAGCGCCCATCATAGCTGGCGCAGTCGTGGTTACGTGGGGTCTGACGCCGATCTTCCTGTTTGACATCGCCTCTTTCTGCATCGCCATCGCATTTCTGCTGGCAGTCAATGTTCCCAATCCCGTTCGATCAAGGGAAGGTCAGGCGGCCCGTGGCAGCCTCTGGGAAGAAACGGTGTTCGGCTGGCGCTATATCGTGGCACGACGCCCTCTGTTCATGCTGCAGCTCAGCTTCTTTGCCTCGAACCTCATCGCGTCGCTGTGCATGACGGTATGGACCCCCATGATCCTGGCGCGTACCGGAGACAGCGCGACGACACTGGGCATTGTCAACACGGTGGCTGCCATCGGTGGCGTGATCGGAGGTGCGCTCATGGCCGCGTGGGGCGGTCCGCGCCGCAAGGTGTATGGTGTCCTGTGGGGCATGGTGTCCGTGTCCGCCCTGGGAATCATGCTCATGGGGTTTGGCCAAACACTACCTGTCTGGCTCGTCTCAGGGTTTCTCGGGTCACTCATCATCCCATTTCTCAACGGCTGCAACGACGCTATCTGGCAGGCGAAAGTGCCACATGACGTTCAGGGCAAGGTCTTTGGCACGCGCATGATGATTGCGCAGGTCTCCGTGCCAATCGCCATGCTGACTGCGGGACCTCTGGCGGACCTCGTGTTCGAGCCGCAGATGATGTCGGGAGGCGCCCTGGCGAGGGTGTTTGGCCCACTGGTCGGCGTCGGACGTGGCGCCGGCATGGCTCTCATGTTCGTGCTGTTTGGCGGCGTGGCGCTGCTGGTGGGCGTCGCGAGTTTCATGGTGCGAGACATCCGCGACGTGGAGGTCCTGATTCCGGACTATGCTCCGCCGGACGATGAAGTGCCTGGAGCTGCGATTTCTATGCCTTTTTGAAGCAAGAGTCGATAATTGAACCGAGTGTGCGACAACGCGAAGAGGTCCGTATTGTAGCTTCAGAAGCGGTGATAATGGCAATCTGGGTTTCTTCGCGTCGTTGCATACGGGGGCTTGACATCTTTTATGAAACTTGTTTTATTGTACAGTATTGACATCAAGGCTCGGTACCAAGCGTCCACAGGAGTGTCAACATCAATCTCAACAAAGGAGATGGCAATGGCTGAAACTGCGAAGAAGTCTACAGTAGCACCGAAGAAGGTCGTCGCTGCACCGAAGAAGGTCGTAAAGAAGGTCGCAACCAAGGCTCCCATGAAGTCAGGCTGTGCCCCCGTGGCTGCTGCCAAGCCCGCCGTGAAGCCCGTAGTCAAGAA
>JAPLGI010000130.1 GCA_026390245.1 Caldisericota bacterium | reverse complement strand
TGCCCCGAGCCCTGAAACGCCGACTGGACACCCATCATGAGTCCAAAGAACGGATTGGCCCAGAGGAAGAGCGACATGAAGAGAACACCTTCGGCGATAATCTCCGGATGGCTCGGAATGAACGCTCGGAACACCAGGGGCGTAATAAGCCGCAGAAGAACGCTTGCGAGTGCCATAAGACCGACGATGGCAGCCGTCCCCTGCCGCACGACGGCTGTCGCCCGGTCACGCATGCCCGCACCCAGCGCCTGTCCCACCATCGTGGCGATGCCCACTCCCGCTCCGTCGTTGATGAGGGAGGTGATGCTGAACATCCTGTCCCCGATACCATATGCCGACAATGCCACAGTGGCGTTGGGGACCCTGCCGATGATTCCCGTCAGAACAATGAATCCAAAGGATGTGCCGGACGCACCGATTGATGCAGGAAGGCCGATGCGGAGAATGCGCCTGACCCAGACGCTCTCGGGACGCAGGTCACGCCAGGTCACTCTCAGCTTTCTTCTCCCGGTCATGAGCACCCACAGTGAAATGCCGGCAGACAGGACCTGGCACAAGACGGTCGCGAGAGCGGCACCGGCTACCCCCATTGGGACAAACGGACCCCATCCGAAGATCATCAGTGGGTCCAGGATGACATTCAGACCGACAGTGACCACATTGATGAGCATCGGCGTCACCGTATCTCCGTAGGCATTCATGATCTGCGCATACAGTGCCGACACGAAGATGGCGGGCATCCCGATGAAGATGATGCGCGTGTAGCTGATTGCGTTCACCGAAATGGCCCGGTTTGGCGTCAGGATGGGAAGAAGGATCGGTGACAGAACCACACCAATGACCGCCACGGCAAACCCGAGCAGGATCGCCAGAGACATCGTCTGACCTGCAGCTTTCTCTGCGTCGACCTCATTGTGTGCTCCCATGAATTGGGAGACCAGAGCGAGGCCCGAGGACCCGAATCCGAACGCAAATGCGATGAGGAACCATACGACGGGGCCCGCCACCTGAAGCCCGGCGACTGCCGCTGCATTCTGGGCCGCTGGAAGATGCCCCACCCAGAACGTGTCGGTCATGTTGTACACCATGTTGAGCAGCGAACTGACCATGACCGGCCAGGACAGTCTGAACATCGTCGCGACGACTGGACCGTGCAGGATCTCCTCACGCGTAGGCATTCTGGTGCGATTGCTCATGTCTGCCTACATCTGGGGTTCGGCCGGGACAACCAGCACGTCAGGGGGTTCTGCCTCGGAGACTTCACTGTCAGCAGAGGGAGACTGCTCAATCACCTTGTGGTGCCAGTCGACGGTCGCCAGGAAGATGAGGGCGAGTACTGCTGCAAGGATGTTGCTCACAAGCATGCCGGTCCAGATGCCACGTGATCCCATGTGAAGGGCGAACCCGAAAAACCACGAGAGCGGTACGCGAAGGCCCCAGAGGCGCACGAGCTGCATGATCATCGGCGGCGTATTGTGCCCTGAGCCCTGAAACGCCGACTGGACCCCGCTGACAATGCCAAAGAACGGAATCGAGGGCAGGAACAGCGACATGAACAGTATCCCTTCCCGGATGATTGCCGGCTGCGTCGGGATGAAGGCTCTGAACAACCATGGCGTAAGGGCCCACAGAAACGCTCCCTCACCGACAAGTATGCCGAACATCAGCGCTGTTCCGGTCCACACGACATTGCCAGCTCGTTTCCGCAGGTCCCCGCCCAATGCGTGTCCGACCATGGTCGAGATGGAGAGTGACAGGCCATCTATGGCAATGAAGCTGATGTTGATGAAGCGGTCACCGATCCCGTATGCCGACAGCGCTATCGTGGCGTTGGGCACACGGCCGATGATACCGGTCAGCACGAGAAACCCGAATGAGGTCCCCGAGACGCCAATGGAAGCAGGAAGGCCGATCTTGAGAATGCGCCTGTACCAGAACCAGTCCGGCAGAAGGTCGCGCCAGCTGACACGGAGCCCGTGCCTGCCTCTGAACAGGATGAACAGCGAGATCGATGCGGCGACGGCCTGGCAGATGATCGTGGCCAGCGCAGCTCCCGCAACCGTCATGCGGGCGAACGGACCCCACCCGAAGATCATGAATGGGTCCAGGACAACGTTGATGAGAACAGTCGCCAGGTTCACGAGCATGGGCGTGACCGTATCTCCGTACGCAGCCATGACCTGGGCGTACGCCGCGGCGACGAACTCAAAGGGCATGCCAATGAAAATGATGCGTGTATAGATCGTTGCGGCTCGGGCGACCGCGGGGTCTGATGTGAGAAGCCTCAGCAGCGCGGGCGAGAAGATGACGCCTGTCACCATGATGAACAGCCCAAAGACAATCGACAGGGAAAGCGTCTTGGCGGCTGCCGTATTCGCTTCCTCTTTCCGATGGGCCCCCATATACTGCGATACCAGCGCCAGCCCTCCGGAGTTGAATCCGAACGCAAATGCCATGAGGAAGAAGATGACCGGCCCGGCTATCTGGAGTCCGGCAACGGCAGACGCGTTCTGCGAGGCAGGCAAGTGGCCTATCCAGAAGGTGTCCGCCATGTTGTAGAGGTAGTGCAGCAGACTGGAAATCATGAGCGGCCATGCCAGTCTGAACATGGTTCGAACGACCGGTCCCTCAAGGATCTCTTTTCTTGATGCAGTCCTTGCCACAGTCTCCTCCTGACGGCGGGGCACGAACCCGCACCTGCTTCTTTACCCCTGGTAGTATACCCTCATTCGTACTACGAACAAGAAACGGAACGAATCATGCATGGAAAAGGGAGGCACCATGCGGCACCTCCCGTCATCAACTCAATCCCGGCTGAAGCTAGTGGTTGTAGGGACCGCTCTTGCTGCCCCTGTGATCGCGCGGATCACCGTGTCCTCCACTGGGACGGTGCACTGAACCGGGACTTACACCTGGTTTCGCAGCACCGAAACTTCCACCACGCTTGTCGCCCCGGGGGCGCCCATCTCCGCTTGAAGAACGATCAGCAGAGCCGGGGCGAGGTCCCCCGCGGTGTTCGTTTGGGCGAGGTCCCCCTGTGCTCTCGGTGCCATCCGGGCGAACGAAGCGCGGCAGCTCGGTCTTCGCCTTGCCATCCCAAATGCTGTACGAGCCCGTAGCCGCCTTCTCATGGCTTACAGGCTTGATTTCGGGAGCGTAGCGGCTGACAAACTTGCGACGCGGTTCCTCGGTGCCGCGAGGACCTCTCCGGTCAGAAGTGCCCCCACGCGAGGCAGACTGGAACTTCCGATTGTCGGAACCTGGACGTCCTGTTCCCCGGCTTCTCGACGGCGTACCGTCAAGTCGCGGCGTTTCGGTCCTGGGACGGTCCGAGTATGGACGGTCGGTACGAGGGCGATCTGATGCAGAACGCTCTGTGTGTGGACGGTCGGTACGAGGGCGATCTGATTGCTCTCCCTGGGGACGCGGGTGGGCGGCATGCGTCCGGTCGTCTCTGGAACCTGCGCTCCTCGAGGAGCTGCTCTGACCACCGGTGCCATGATGTTCGCCATGCCACACGTGCCCTTCCTGCCCGCGATTGTTCGACCGATCGCGGTGGTCCGGTCGTTCCTGGTCAGCCGCGGCTATCGGCGTCGCAGGAGCCCTGCGCACCTCACGACTCTCTTCTTCTGTCCTCCGACGCCAATGGGCATCGTCCTCTCCCTCCGGCGCTATGTCAAACATCCCAAAACCGTGAGAGTTCTTGCCGCCCAGACCCGACTCGTACAGGAACGCGAGCAGCCTGGCATCTCCGGTCAGCTGAAAACGTCCTGTGTAGCCATGCACGGGCGTGTCCTTGAACGAGATGACGGCAAGATGCGGCGTATGGTCCAGGCAAGTGATGCTGAATCCGTCGCTGGGCGCCTTCTCCTGCGTCCATGCGTAATACTTGCGCACTGCATTGTCCAGGACAAGCTTGGCAAACAGGGGATCATCAGGGGCGAAGTAGCGTGCAGAGTTGCTGTCCTTGCTCTCGCTCTGATACACGGTGATAGGACTGACCGTGCGAATACGCCATGTGACCAGCCCGTGGTCCGGGATGGCAACGGGATAGGCGGGACTCACGCGCACCGATTGCACCAGATTTCGCTCGAGGTGAAGGTCATGGGCCTTCTCCAGCCGAGGCGAAAGAGCCTGGATGAACTCGGGGCTGGGCGATGACAGATAGAACCAGACAGGTGACGACATCACCAGCTGGTAGTGGACATGTCCGTCCGACTCAGCTCCTTCGCGCGGAGCGATGTCGATGCGCTCCACTGACTTCGCATAGAGCTGCGAGAACGTGAAAAGCTTGAAATGGGCTTCTTCTGTGCCCGTCGCGATGCCAGACCATTTGATGTCTTCGGGAATGCACGCATTGACAAGCCCCTGCACGTAGGGGTTGTACCCCTGAGGCAGAATGAACTTGTCGAGAGCACTCTGTACTTCGATCCTGATACGCATTGAAACCTCCACTCAATTCAGAGAACCGACAACCGGAAAGGTGAGCCATTATGGCCATGAAGCGCCCCGCAACTGGGGTGCTCGTTCGAATGTCCTGCTGCAGACAGTATCAGTATATGGGTTGTCAATCGCATTGCAACTACAATTTCAAGAGGGACTGGGCTGATTTGTCCGCAGACGCTTGATGACATGCCTGGACCACCTATACTCAGCTCATGAATCTGCGCACCCGCATCCAGAAATCATTCAATGGTCACAGTCCACGCCTCCAGGCGTTGGAGCTTCTGAAGTACATTGGCCCGGGCTTTCTTGTCACCGTCGGCTTCATCGACCCCGGCAACTGGGCATCGAATGTGGCTGCAGGTTCGCTCTATGGCTACCGCCTCCTGTGGATGGTCACGCTGTCGACGCTGATGCTGATCCTCCTTCAGCACAATGCCGCACACCTGGGCATCGTTACGGGACTGTGTATCTCAGAGGCAGCTACGAAGTTCATGCGTCCACGCTTCGCCCGTCTCGTTCTGGGCTCTGCCGTTGCCGCCTCTGTCTCCACGGCCCTTGCAGAGATCATGGGGGCCGCTATTGGCCTCAACCTGCTGTTCAAGCTTCCACTGCGCATCGGTGCAATTGCAGTGTCAGCCGCCGTCATCTGGCTCCTTCTCAGCAACGGCTACCGGCGGATCGAGAAGCTTATCATCGCATTTGTCTCGCTTATAGGACTTTCTTTCCTCTATGAGTTGTCGCTCGTGCGCATCCCTTGGGCGGAGGCCGCGAGCGGATGGGTCACCCCCGCCATACCCCTCGGCTCCATTCCCGTCATCATGAGCGTCCTCGGCGCCGTCGTCATGCCGCATAACCTCTTCCTGCACAGTGAAATCATCCAGAGCCGCCAGCTGAACCAGAAGGGCTCGGACGTCATAGAGAAGCAGCTCCGGTTTGAGTTTGTCGACACCCTCAACTCCATGGTCATTGGCTGGGCCATCAACAGCTCCATGATCATCCTTGCCGCAGCAACCTTCTTCGCCAGTGGAACCGCCGTCACAGAACTCGGACAGGCACAAGCCATGCTGCGCCCCATGCTGGGCAGGGCAGCGGCCATCGTCTTCGGAGGAGCACTGCTCATGGCCGGTCTCTCGTCTTCGGTCACTGCAGGGATGGCAGGTGGCAGTATTGTTGCCGGCATGTCAGGCGAACCCTATGACTCATCGGACAACCACACCAGGCTGGGCATCATGGTCACGCTGCTTGGGGCCCTCGCGATCGCGCTCGTGATCACGAACCCGTTCAAGGGCCTCATTTTCAGCCAGATAGCGCTGTCCATTCAGCTGCCATGGACCATCATCCTGCAGATTCTGCTGACCTCAAACCCGCGCGTGATGGGGAGGTACGTGAACACCGTGGTCGACCGCATCCTCTTGTGGACGACGACCGTTGTGGTCAGCGGTCTCAACGTCCTCCTCCTGGTCGACACGCTTCGCAATCTTCTTCGTTAGCGGCACAAGAGACAGGCTACGATTTTGATCTCTTGACAAGACGCCCCTGCTGGGCTTTAATGGACTTGGCAGAAGGGAAGGGCACCCCTTTTCTGGCCATCCCGGGTTGGACCACCGGGAAGAAAGGAGCTTGACTGTGGCAGACTGGAAACCGAATGCACGATGGAGAAAGCAGATCATCGTCGTACTGGCCATGATGGTGGCGACAGCCTCCCTTGTCGTCCTCGCTCCCGTCCCGCGTGCCGGCGCTGCAACGTACGACCCTCTCAAAGCCATCCAGTATGCCGACCAGTGGTGGAACAAGCGCAATCCCAAGTTCCAGAGCTACGGCTTCAACGACTGTGCCAACTATGTGTCTCAGTGCCTGATTGCAGGTGGCCTCAGCCTCCTCGCAAGCCCTTCGGCAGACAAGAACGGAAGCATCGCACAGTGCACC
>JAPLGI010000122.1 GCA_026390245.1 Caldisericota bacterium | reverse complement strand
TCCCGGTCCGAAAACAGATGGATCATGAACACCTGGACACTGAAGGCCAGGGCGGACAGCACAGTCAGGAAGTCCCCCATGCCCATGCCGCCGACGCGCAGGGTGAACCCGAACGAGATCACCCAGAGACCGTTCACTGCCAGGATGAGTGCCAGCATGATATTCCAGGAGCGCTTCTCGCGCAGGAAGATGAACGACAGGACCGGAGCGATGACCACGCAGAGACCCGTGATGAAGGCGCTCTTGCTTGCCGTTGTCATCGTGATTCCCGTGACCTGCAGCATGAACCCGAGAAACTCCGGAATGCCGATGGCCAGCCCTTTCAGCAGGTTGATCCACGTGAATTCGATCTTGCCGCGGAACAGCACGTAGACCACCGCCGCAGCGATGGCGAAGCGGATGAGCACCAGGAGTGCGGGCGAGATGCTGCCCAGGCTTTGCTTCATGAGGGCAAACGTGGTCGACCAGAGCAGGACAGCCAGCAGCATGAGCAGCTCGGACCTGCGGGTGGACCGTGCGGGACGCAGAGCCATCAGGTGTTCTCGACGGCCGGTTGGCGCAGAAGCAGGATGCAGGCTGCCCCGATGCTCGTCAGGACGCCCGCCATGATGAAGCTCGCGAGGTAGCTGCCGGTCGCATCGCGCACGATACCGCCGATGGCAGGGCCAAAGAGGACGCCAACGTTCAGCATGCCAGCCAGGACACCATATCCCAGGCCACTCTCCCTGCCGTGCATCAGGTGCGGGGCCAGAGCGAAGATGCCTGCCGGGGCAAGCGCAAAGCTGAAGCTGACCCCAAGGAACAGGACCGCGACATTGCCGGAGAACAGCCCAAGCAGGACCGCCAGTGCCGCGAACATCAGACAGGCCAGGGCCACGCCACGGCGCTGCCACTGTCTGTGGTCCAGGACATGACCCATGAACGTCGAGCCGAGAATCGGAAAGAACATGAGAACGCTGGCCATCGTCCCTGCCGACTGCGGCGACATTCCCCGGCCCACCAGCAGGTCGTTGGCGAAGGTCAGGAGGACGAGCGCTCCGGCATTCCAGAACAGCCAGACGAGGCCCAGCATCCAGAGCTGAGGGTTCAGATGCCGAAGACCGGCGGCCAGCGAGATGGTCGCCTCCTCATGGTTTGCCTCCGGCTCCCGGTAGAACACGGCATACGCCGCCCCCACGATGCAGGTGAAGGCCAGGCACGCCCAGACGGGCGCCTGCCATCCCCGTGCTGCTGCGAGGCGGGAGAAGCTCAGCTGACTGATCAGGATTCCGGCTGGGACCGCCGTGTTCATCGTGCCCATGGCTGCGCCGAGATACCTCGTGCCCGCGAAGTTCTGACTGATGATCTGCGCACCGAGGATGGACAGGGTTGCGGCACCGACACCCATGGCGAGGCGTGCCATCAGCAGACTCGCGTAGGAGGTCGACAGAACGAACCAGGTCTCGGCGGCAACAAGACATGCAAGTCCCAGCAGTCCGACCGTCCGGCCGCCCCATCGGTCTGCCAGGTAGCCGACCACCGGCGACACGACGATGCCGAACAGCGCCAGCGACGACATCAGCGTCCCTGCTTGTCCGGCGGTCATGCTGAGGGTCTGCTTCATGACCGGGATGACAGGAGGCAGGAACTGAAGCGCAAGCGCAAAGGCGACGGTCAACGCGTATCCAGCCGCCAGGTACCACATTTTCTTGTTCATGCCACTCCTTTTCACCAATTGTGAATCCCTTGGTGTCAGGCACCATGGGATTCACAATTGCCAGTTGTCAGGGTTTCTGCAGCGTTACGAAGCGGACAGCATTTCGGAACTCGCGCACGCCGCCGCCTTCGCGGACGACCTCGGCCAACTCCTCCGGGTCCCGGGCGACGCAGCCCGACAGAGCGTCGACGCCGTAGTCGAACATGAGCACCGACAGCGGGGTCGAAGGGCCGATGAGCATGACCCAGGCGTTGCAGGCGAGTTCCAGCAGGCGCGGCAGGCTCTTGTTGGTGAGAGCGGAGCCGGTGATGGCGACGACGTCCAGATGAGGGAGGAGATACTCTTCGGCCTGCTGGGGCAGGTCGCCTTCCTGCTGCCGCTGTTCGAAGACGGTCAGGCTGCCTGCGGCGGAACGGATCTCGTCGGTCCACGGGAAGTGCCCGATGAGGCCGACCTTCTTGCCGGCCGCTTTCTTGACGAGCAGGTCGCGTCCGTTTGCCTCGTCGGCGCCCGCGAAGCGCGAAGTGATGTTGCACGCTGCGCAGATGGCCGCCATGCCGATCGCCGCCTCTCGCGGGTTCCACGACAGCGAGAGCTCGGCCAGTTCCACCAGCGGTTTCCCCCGCAGGC
>JAPLGI010000093.1 GCA_026390245.1 Caldisericota bacterium | reverse complement strand
GAGGCCACGACCAATGCCCCGAATTGTAGCCAGCTGTTCATCAGGGAGCCTCCCAACCGTTACTCGGCACCTGCATCCGCCGCCAGCGATCCGCTTCCACTCGCAATCTCAGTTTATATCAATGTTCCGGCTTGTAAAGCAGGCTCTTTTCGGTATACTTTGCTACTCGACGCACTGTGCATGTCGAGTGATGATGATCGTTTTCTCCAATGGTGTCGGCGGTGTCACGGTTCTTGCGGAGGTTGCATGGGTTTCTGGACCGTCTTCGTGATGGCGGTGGGGCTTTCAATGGACGCGTTCGCGGTGTCAGTGGCGAACGGATGCCGTATCAAACAAGTGACACTTAGCGATACGTTGCGGCCAGGCTGGTGGTTCGGCGGGTTTCAGATGCTGATGCCCATTCTGGGTTGGCTTGGTGGTCTCGCGCTCAGAGACCTTATCCAGAGGTTCAGCCATTGGGTTGCGTTCGGTCTCCTCGTTTTCATTGGCGGCAAGATGCTATTTGAAGTCGTGCGTGGCAGAGAAGATGAGGACGACTGCAGTGCAGAGAGACGCAGCACGCGCGATATGCTGGTCCTCGCAGTCGCGACAAGCATCGACGCATTGGCTGTTGGCCTGACTCTGTCGGTTCTGCACGTGTCGATCTGGTGGCCGGTCATGCTGATCGGGCTTGTGACGTTCACGTTCTCTGTGGCAGGTACTCTTGTGGGCTGCAGCATTGGAACCCTGGTCAAGGACAAGGCCGAGATTCTCGGCGGCCTTGTCCTTATTGGTATTGGGATCAGGATATTACTGCAGGGGTTGCGCTAGGATGGACTCCCGTGGAGAGAATGGAGGCTTGCATATGGCACACACGCTGTTCAATGACGAGGTCAAGTATCACATCAGGTTGAAGAGAGGCGACGTTGGCAAGTATGTCCTGTTGCCCGGAGACCCCGGTCGCTGTGAGGTCATTGCCAAGTGGTTTGACAACCCGGAGAAGGTTGCGCACAACAGGGAGTATGTCACCTACACGGGGACGCTGCTGGGTGAGAAAGTCTCGGTGACGTCGACCGGCATTGGAGGTCCTTCGACCGCCATTGCCGTTGAAGAGCTGGCGATGGTGGGGGCAGAGACCTTCATACGCGTCGGAACATCAGGGGCAATGCAACCCGGTATTTCCGTTGGAGACCTGGCGATCGTCACTGCCGCGATCCGCGACGAAGGGACGACCCGACAGTACCTGCCTATCGAATTTCCCGCAGTAGCCGACATCGACGTGACCCTGGCTCTCAGAGCTGCGGCTGAAAGGCTCCATTTCGTTTCCCACCTTGGAGTGTCTCAGTCGAAGGACTCGTTCTATGGCGAGGTTGAGCCTGACCGCCAGCCACTGGCGGAGGAACTGAATGTACGTCGCAAAGCCTGGATCGCCGGTGGAGCCGTGTGTTCGGAGATGGAAGCCTCCACAGTATTCGTGGTATCAAGCGTTCTTCACAGGCGTGCCGGTGGCGTCATGCTCATCGTCGACAGCCAATTTGCTTCGGTGGGACACGAGCCCCATCATCAGAATCTGGATAGACTCATATCAACAGGAATTGAGGCTATCAGGCTGCTTATCACACAGGATCGTGCCACGAGTCGCTGAGCGACTCCCTGTTGGAGGAACCGCATGGCGCAGCAATGAGCCCAGAGTGCCTTCTGGCGCTGAACCACTTGCTTGTGTCTGTTGAGCTGCTATCATATACACCAGCCGATCAATGCTGTGGAGGAGATCCCTCATGTATCTTCTGGTGATCATCACAAGGCAGGAGGAGAAGACCTACGATTTCCTGAAGCTGCTCCCGACAGTGGGCGTGCGCGGAGCTACGGTACTCGAGGGTCGAGGGATGGGCAAGATCCTGCACGACCGTGAGACCGTCTTCACGTCGATCGAGCAGGTTCTCAGCGCCAGCATCGACCTTACGGACAATGTTGTCATCCTCTCTCTCGTCCCGGGCGGACAAGTTCTGACGAGTGTGCGCAGACTGGCGCGGCAGGTCTTTGGGGACTTTTCCCGTCCGAACACGGGTGTTCTGTTTGTGCTGCCAGTCAGTGATGCCGAAGGTCTCGCGACAGGCCCAGACGTGACATTGCCGCCTGGCGCTGGATAGGGCGTGAGCGTCTGATGCTGGCATGGCGAACATCCTGGCGCATCACGCGCAGGGGGTATCGTGCCAAGCTCCTGATGGAAGCAAGGAAGTGACGTGACCCTCGCATACTACTGCTTCGCCCTGGCTGCGCTCTGCCTTCAGTTGCTCATGGGTGCCAAT
>JAPLGI010000063.1 GCA_026390245.1 Caldisericota bacterium | reverse complement strand
TGATGAGATTCGTCCCCGTTACGGCCTCATCCGGAGCCGCGAGTTCACCATGATGGATGCCTACAGCTTTGATCGCAACGAGGCCTCCGTCGAACTCAGCTATGCTCTCATGTTCGAGGCATACAACAACATCTTCCGCCGTGTGAGCCTCACGTTCCGTCCTATCCAGGCAGATTCTGGAGCAATCGGCGGTTCGTCATCACACGAGTTCACAGTCCAGGCAGACAACGGCGAGTGTGCCTATGCCGCCTGCGACAACTGCAGCTATGCCGCCAATCTCGAACTCTCGAAAGCACATCCGGCAACAACGCCTGATATCGCTTCGAACCCTCTGCTCGAACTGGAAACCGTGGCTACGCCTGGTATCCACTCAATAGATGAGGTCGCCGAGTTCCTGGCAATCGATTCGTGCACCATTCTCAAGTCCATCCTCTATGTTGCCGACGACAAACCGTGGCTCCTCGTACTTCGAGGAGACGACGACATTAACGAAGTCAAGCTCCTGAAGGCCGTACAGGCTCGCGAAGGCAGGCTTGCGACCGATGAAGAAGTACTGAACATCCTGGGTGTTCACCCGGGTTCGGTCGGTCCAATTCAGGCAGCTACACCGGTGGTTGTCGACGAGATGGTCCGCCGCGACGTTGCCTATGCCATCGGAGCCGGAAAAGATGATTTCCACATCATGAACGCCTTCCTTGGGCGCGACTTTGACGCAACCATCGTCGCCGACATCAGGACCGTCAGGGCAGGAGACCTTTGCCCCGTCTGTGGACATCCCCTGCATACCGCAACAGGCATAGAGGTTGGTCACACCTTCAAGCTCGGTACAAAGTACTCTGTTCCTCTCCATGCATCCTACGTCGATGAAGATGGCAGTGAGAGACCCTATGTCATGGGGTGCTATGGCATTGGCATTGGGCGCACCCTCGCCGCCATCATTGAGCAGCATCACGACGAAAAGGGGATCATCTGGCCGATGTCCGTCGCTCCCTTCCAGGTCATTGTGATTCCCCTCAACAAGGGCGACGATGCTGTCTGGCACGCTGCGCTCCAGCTCTATGAAGGACTCCGGACAGCCGGGGTTGACGTCATTGTTGACGACCGCGGCGAGTCGGCAGGCGTCAAGTTCAACGACGCCGACCTCATGGGTTTCCCTGTTCAGGTTGTTGTCGGCAATTCCTTCCTCAAGACTGGCAACTTCGAGGTCACCCTCCGCAGCAACAAGACGGACAAGAAAGCCATCGCCGCCTCAGAAGCAGTTGCATCCATTGCCGATCTGGTACGAAACACAGAGTAGCCCCAGGCAAATTGACACTCTGTCGTTAACCGGTAGAATAGAAACACAGCATCTATGCCAAAGGAGGAACCATGAAGGCTTCAATCGATCAGGAGGCTTGCATCGGGTGTGGCGAATGCGTCGCCCTGTGCGATGCAGTTTTCAGACTCGTTGATGAGACCGGAAAGGCCGAGGTCATCCCGGGCGCCGATTGTGGCGCTGCCGGCTGCTGCAAGGAAGCAGCCGAGTCTTGTCCAGTCGCCGCAATCATCATCGAAGAGTAGCCAATAACCTCATACTGCATCAAGAAACCCCTTCGACAGCCCGCCGAAGGGGTTTCTTCCTGTGGCAACCAGACAGGCGGACGTGCTAGTCTGTGTACCGCCCTAGTACAATCGAGACGTTGTGCCCACCGAATCCAAATGAATTCTTTAGGATGTACTGGACGTCAGAGGAACGCGCAGCGTTCGGCACATAGTCAAGTGGGCACTCACTGTCGACGTTGGCATAGTTGATTGTGGGGTAGATCAGCCTGTTCTTGATGGTCAGCATGCAGGCCACTGTTTCGACGGCGCCGGCAGCCCCCAGCAGGTGGCCAATCATTGACTTGGTGGAACTCACAGGAACAACGGGGGCTCGATCTCCAAACAACACCTGCAACGCAAGAGACTCCGTCCGGTCGTTCGCCGGAGTCGACGTTCCATGAGCGTTGACGTAGTCAATGTCGCCCGGCGTGATCCCTGCGCGCTCAATGGCGACACGCATGGCCCGGATGATCTGTCTGGCTTCAGGATCAGGTGACGTCATGTGGTAAGCGTCTGACGTCACTGCCTGAGACAGGATTTCGCCGTAGATGTGAGCACCCCTGGCAAGCGCGTGGTCAAGCTTTTCCAGCACCAGCATTCCGGCACCTTCGCCCATCACGAATCCATCGCGTTCCTTGTCGAAAGGCCGAGAGGCTCGCGCAGGGTCATCGTTCCGCATGGAGAGCGCACGCATGTTGGCAAAAGCACCAATGCCGGTCGCCGTCACGGCTGCATCAGACGCCCCCGTCAATATGACGTCCGCGTCGCCTCGACGAATGGCCTCCAGTGCTTCCCCTAGCATCTGAGTACCACTTGCGCAGGCACTGACCACTGAACTGGTCCCTCCATAAAGCTTGAACCGCTGAGCTATAGTGCTCGGGATCGAGTCGATCAGCATTTTCGGCACAAGAAACGGGGAAATGCGTGAAGGCCCTTTCGCAGCGACTTGCAGTACTTCTGCTTCAAAAGAAGCACCACCACCTATGCCACTGGTGACGTAAACGGCTATGCGTTCCCTGTCCTCAGTCTCCAGGTCGAGCCGCGAGTCCAGTATTGCTTCCTGTGCAGCCGCCAGCGCCAGTTGCTGGACACGGTCAGTACGGGCAACATCCCGTTTCTCAAAGTAGTCTTCCGGGTTGAAATCCTTCACTTCGCCGGCGATACGACAACTCAAGACGCTCGCATCAAACCGGGTGATCAGCCCCACACCTGAGACACCGGCCGCAAGTCCCGCTTCAAATGCCTGGACGTTATTGCCGATCGGTGAAACAGTGCCAAGCCCCGTTATTACGACACGAGTACGCTCCACGGAAACCCTGTCCCCGGTGGTGTCAGACAATGTGCGACATCACATAGTCAACCGTCTGACCGACGGACGCGATCTTCTCAATGTCCTCGTCCGGAATAGACGTTC
>JAPLGI010000175.1 GCA_026390245.1 Caldisericota bacterium | reverse complement strand
CTGATGAGCTTGTAGACAGCTGGTTCCTCAGTGTCGATGTGGCTGATGTCCACCGTCACGCCCAGTTGATCCTTGACCATCTTGACGGTGTTTTGGATCACCCCGAGATACGAGAGGCCCAGGAAGTCCATCTTGAGCAGTCCAAAAGCCTCGACCAAGTTGTGGTCCCACTGCGTGATGACGTTCCCGTCCTTGTCGCGCTGCAGCGGCAAGTAGTTGGTGAGCTCGGTGTCGGCGATGACGACGCCCGCGGCATGAGTGCTGAAATTGCGGTTGACGCCTTCCAGCTTCATGGCCGTGTCGAACAGCTCCTTGACCGTGGTGCCGCTCAGCTTCGTTCCGTCATCGTACATGGTCTTGAGCTTCTCGACGGCGTCCAGAGATACCTGCAGGCCCGTCCCGAACGGGATGAGCTTGGAGATCAGGTCCGTCTCCTTCGGCAGCATGCCCAGAGCCCGCCCCACATCACGGACAGCCTGCTTGGCTTCCATTCTGCCGAAGGTCGCCACCTGGGCGACCGATGATTCGCCGTACCGCTCGCGCACGTACTGGATGACCTCGCCCCGGCGCGCATCCTCGAAATCCATGTCGATATCGGGCATCGAGATACGAGCGGCATTGAGAAAGCGCTCAAACAGCAGGTTGTATCGTAGCGGCTCAACTTCGGTGATGCCGGTGGCGTAGGCAACGATGGCGCCGGCAGCAGACCCACGGCCAGGGCCGACGGCGATACCCTTGCGGCGAGCGAACCGGGTGAAATCCTGGACGATCAGGAAGTAGTCGACAAACCCACAATTCTCGATAGTCTCCAGCTCCATGCGTGCGCGCGCCGTCGCCTCTTCCAGCTGTTCGGGAGGATAGAGGCGCTGGATACCGTCCATAGTCATCTTCTCCAGCAACTGGCGGTTGACCTCGGCGTCCCACGGTGTTGTCTGCCCTTCTTCGATATACCGAGGCAGGTGATAGACTCCGAGCGGCATTTCGATGTTGCACATATCCGCGACCAGCTGGGTGTTCTGGATGGCCTCATCGTCCTCGGGCAGGCGCTCACGCATTTCTTCCTCGGTCATGACGTGGTAGTAGGGCCCGTTGAAGCTCATGCGGTCCTTGTCGGTCATCTTCTGGAGCGTCTGGACGCAGAGCAGGACCTCGTGCGCAGCGTAGTCATCCTTGCGCAGGTAGTGGCTGTCACAGGTGGCTACCGTCTTGGCGCCAATGCGCTTCGCAACGTTGCGCAGGATGGGGAGGGCACGCTGTTCCTCGTCAATGCCGTGGTTCTGGATCTCGATGAAGTAGTTCTCTCTGCCGAAGATGTCCTGGTACCTTCTGGCAATGGCCAGGGCCTTCTCTTCGTCACCCCTTGCGGCCGTCTCGGCGACCTCGCCCTTGAGGCAGGCGGACAAGGCAATGATCCCCTCATGGTAGTGCTCCAGTATCTCATAGTCGACACGAGGCTTGTAGTAGAAGCCCTCGAGGTAGCCGATCGAGACGATGTGGCTCAGATTCTGATAGCCCTTGAAATCCTTTGCCAGGAGAATCAGGTGATTGGGAAATCCTGTCTCCCTGTCCTTGTTCAGGCGGCCGCCTGGAGCCATGTACACCTCGCTGCCAATGATCGGCTTGAGCCCGGCGTCCTTCATCTTCATGTAGAAATCCAGAACACCATACATGTTGCCGTGGTCCGTGATAGCGCACGCGGTCTGCCCCATCTCCTTGAGGCGGGCGACGAGCGGGCTGATCTTGTTCATCCCGTCCAGCAGCGAGTATTCGGTATGCAGGTGCAGGTGGACGAAGCTCATGTCGGATTCCTCACTGCACAGGGAAGCGTGCAGCAGCCTGTGCCTGGTCGACGGACACCACTTCGACCGCGGCATCATAGACAAAATCGAAGAACGACTGCGAGCGAGCGTTGAGAACGATCTTGACTGGAACGCCCGTCAGTGTGCCCGTCGTGCCGACAGAGACCGTTGCCGTGGCGGTTACGGCCTCTCCCTCAAAGGTGAACCTTCCACTCATGCTCCACACGTCACATGCCTGCTCCAGCAATTGTGCCTGCGCCTGCTTCTCAATGGTAAACAAGCGTGGAGAGAACGTCGCCGGCAGTCCGAGGAGACCTTCGCAGCTTTCCTGCAGGATGCGTGCGGCCGCGGCCGCCGTCTCTCCCTTCGCAACATATGTTCCATGTTCGAACACGTACCCTGTACCACCGAGGACCATGAGGGATGCCGTCGGATTCGCGGGGTCGCCACTCATCACAAGAGTATCGCTCCCATTCTTGATGATACGGCCGTCAAACGACCTCTCTTCTCCTCCCAGGGTGCGGTGGTACGAGGCTGTAACTTCATATGCAGGAAGCGCGGCAAGAGAGGAGAGTGGCAAGAGCTGCCCCTCCTGAAGCACGACCTTGGCCGCCTTGGCATCTTTGCCGACGATCAGGTCAAACGTAGCATCGGCATATCCCTGCTTCATGACTCTGCCAACGTAGGTCCCTTCCGCAAGCCCCTCGAACGTGAATGTCCCGGTGGACCCCGTCATTGTGGTCGTGTTCCACACGGTCACGGAGGCTCCAGAAACAGGCTGCCCGCCGGATGTCACCATCCCGGCGCCCAGAAAGAGTGGAGACAGTTGGACGGTTGCCGGCAGCTGCGTGAGGTCCGCCACCTGGACAAAGGCCTTCTGATAGCCTATGGCTTCGACGTCCACCTGCGTCCGATCGGCCTGTACCTGTCCCGACACTGTTCCAGTCGCATCAGAGGAAATGGACTCGGAGCCGCTGGACCCCGTGAATGTCAGTGTGGCGTCAGGAACACCCTTGCCTGAATATGCAGAGACAATCCGGAGCGAAACAGTGTTGCGACGGGCACAGCCCGCGAGCGCGAACACAACGAGCAGCAAAGCAAGGCCGAGTGCGAATGCTCGGTGGAGAGACGTTCTTTTCATCATGGATTAACCTCTCGGGATTCGATTCACATGCCCGCCCATCGTCGTCCGCGTATCGAGCACTGACACAAAAGCATCCGGGGCGAGCTCGGCGAGCGAGGCGCTGAGGAGCGCGATGTTCTTGCGCATTGTGGTCGTCAGAATAATCGTGCGGTTGCTGTCCATCCCCGAACCAGAGATCGTCGTAATGCCAAAGCCCCTGTCGCGCAAGTAATAGGCCAGTCGGTACGGGTTGTCGTTGGGAATGATCAGCCAGGTCTGGTTGCCGATTGCAAGCCGCTGCTCCAGCCAGATGCCAAACAGCGCTCCGGTTGCATACCCGAAGGCATAGCCCAGCATCTTGTAGATGGTCATGTTGTTCAGGACCTGCGAGATGCCGACGAGATAGACCATGACCTCGAGAAACGCGAAGATGAACGTGTACATTCGGCGTCCCTTGATCAGGAAGTTCATCGAGAGCGTCTGAAGGGCCATGTTGATGAATTTCACGACGAACACGATCGTGAACGACTCGGCTATCACCCAGAACTGCTCCATTCGAAACCTCCCGTTCCTATCCTGACAGGTTCAAGTATAGTGCCCGCCGACTGCCGCACAAGCTGAAGGAGAAGAAGACTGATGAGAGGGAGCTGGATATTGAAATGTTGCGCTGCTGTGGATAACATGTGAGCAGTGTGGACAGATGCTGTCCCCACCTGTCGGCAAAGGAGGGTTCATGGTTCGACCGCTGCGCATCGACTTCCCAGGCGCCACCTATCTGGTCTCCGATACTGGCCGTGCAGGTCTCCCCATCATCCAGAGCGACGACGTCCCGCGGTTTCTTGCAATCCTCGCCGAGGTGGCCGCGAGCCTTGACTGGACTATCTACGCATGGTGCCTCCTGCCGGACAGCTACAGCTTTGTTGTCGAGGCCCCGCATGGAGATCTCGCCAGAGGCATGCGTCGGTTGAGCAGCAGCTACACGCGGCATGTAAACCACGAGAACAAGCACTTGGGCCGAATCTTCCAGGGGCCCTGGCGAGCCGTCCTCCTGGAACCCGATGCGTGGCTGTTGCCGATCTGTCGGCACGTCGTCCTCCAACCTGTGACCTCCAGTATGGTCGCAACTCCCGAGGAATGGCCCTGGAGCAGTTACCAGGCGACGGTCATGAGTACCCATGTGCGCAGTGCCCCTCTTGCTGCGGAGGCTCTGCTGTCACGGCTGGGGCAGACACGGGAGGACGCAGTTGCCGCCTATGCCGACTACGTACGGGCAGGAATCGGCCAGCCGTCTCCTCTTGCGCATGTGATGCCGCCAGGAATCCTGGGAACACAGGCCTTCGTTCAGGTGGTCACCGAACGTCTTGTGGAAAGAGCATCCGAGCCATCGGTCGCTGCGGTCCTTCTGATGCTTGCGCGACCCTCCCTGACACAGATCTTCGGACCCGACGTCAGGCGTGAACGCGCCCAGCTTCCATTGCGTGTCACGGCTGCGGTGCACCTTGGCTACTCGCTCGTGCAGATTGGCGATCACCTTGGCGTCCACTACACGACGGTAAGCCGATATCTCCGCGCTGCCCGGGACGGCCGGAGCAAGGCTCCTCCCCCGTCCACTGAACTACTCTTCTGAGTAGTAATGAAGCAAGCCTCCACAGCTCGCATAGACTGTCGAGGCTTGCCATCCGATCACTGCAGCAGAGTTATCTACATGTTATCAACAGAACTGTTATGTTTTCCCACCTTTTTTATTGGGCAGGGTTGAGGGGGATGACGAGCCAACCGATGAGATAGATCAGGACGCCTGTCCCCCATGCCATCCCGAGCAGCGCCCACGCGATGCGCACGATGGTCGGATCGATGTCGAAGTACTCTGCCACCCCCGCGGCTACACCGCCAATGACCTGGTTCCTGCGTGACCTGTACAGTCTCCTCGAGGAGTCATAGCCGACCCCCGGGGACACCGGGCGCTCAGCCTGGGGATGCTGCCACGTGTCCTGGATGGGCCTCTGCTCCCCGGTTCCTGGACTCGGCTGCGCCGGCGCACAGGTGCCGCACATGACCTTGCCATCCACCATCACTACTTCCTCGCGAGCCAGCGCCTTTCCGCATTTCGTGCAGATACCGACTGCTTCTTCATCTGGTCTGTCAAAACTCTTCATTTCCTGGTACCTCCTTTGATAAGAACAGCCAGTCCGAGCACAAGGAACAGCCCTCCGACTGCCGATTTCCGGATAATATCGACCACCTGGGCTGAGAAGATGTCCAGCCCCGAAAGAAATGCAATCAAGCCGACAACGATGGCCACGACTCCCCACATGAGCCCGTTTCTCGGCGTCTTGCCCTCAACCGAGTCAAACAGCGTCGACAACAGGATGGAGAGTCCTGCGGAGATCACGGCAGCGCCGACGAAGGTCGTGAAGCTGAACCGGATGACCCCGAGGACCTGCAGGAGCACAATGATGCCAACAAACGCCAGCATGGCGCTCCACAGAACTGTCTCCCGCGCATTGTGCTGGAAGCCTGTCGCAACACCGTAGATACCCAGCAGTACCACAAACGCCGCCAGGGGAACAAGGATGCCGAAATCGTATCCGGCCTGGGGAAAAGCCTTCAGCAGGAAGTGGACCCCAAAGACAATGAAGAGAGCACTCAGGGCCACCCGCCGATCAATGTTGTTGCTGTTCATTGTTGTACCTCCACAAGTCGAATCTGTCCAATTGCACTGTCAATGTTCACGATAAGCTGCCGGTCGGCGCCGCCGGCTGCAGAAGTATTG
Source organism: Caldisericota bacterium (assembly GCA_026390245.1). Taxonomy (GTDB): domain Bacteria; phylum Caldisericota; class Caldisericia; order Cryosericales; family Cryosericaceae; genus Cryosericum. The sequence continues at coordinate 1,696 of JAPLGI010000175.1, read as the reverse complement.
AGAAATGACTTGCTATCCTTGGCCACGAATCCCGACGACAGGACCCTGCCCAGGACGCTGCCGATAGAAAGTTGCACTCCTGGATTGCTGGGGACACGCACGGTGCCGTTTCCCACGGCGGTGCGGAGCGAGACATCACAGTGCCTGTCCAGCGATCCCGAAAGGTCGAGGTCATAGCTGCCAGTAATGTTGCCAATGACGAGGTCCGCCATGTCCAGATTGCCGAGACGAATCGCGGAGAAGCCACCAGTGACGTTCTCAATCCGAACAAGGTCGATAATGGACCCGGGTTCCGAGGCGTCCAGTTCGAATGCAGACGACGCACCAGCCAGAAAGAGCCCCCCAAGCCTGGCCTGGTCCAGGACCACTCGGGCTGCACCAACAAGAGTCAGTGTCAACGTTCCATTCTCAGGGACCACGATAGTCAGCCGCCTGGCACCTGTCTGGAGGTCAGGCGCCTTGTCGAGACGCAATCCAAGGGTGCCGGCTTGTGCACGGAAATCACGATGGAATCCTTCACTGCCGACGACGATGCTCGCCGATGTCAGAGAGGGTGATGACCCCACGACAACCTCGATGTTGTCGCCTGCGACCGATATCCTGCCCGCAGGTCCGCCCTCGACCTCCAGGATTGTGCCCTGTGCAAGAGCCGGGGCGGCCCTGAACCCGCCGTTCCGTGTCACCAGCGTTACAACCGCTGAGCCAGCGACGATCAGACTCACGACGAGTACGGCGACGAGAACGCGCCTGCGGCCGGTCACGGAAGCAGATGGTATCATGCGGCAGCCCCTCCGCCTTGGCCAAAGAGACGCTCACTTAGTGCAAGACTGCCCAGTAGCAGGCCGCCAATGCCGGTGAGTGTGCACAGCATCAGCCAGGACCGCAATTCGCCGAGATTTGGCCCGACAACAGACTGGACAATCCGCAGGACGACGGGTGAGTACACGGCAAGCAGGTAGGCTCCAGTAAGGAACGCCCCGACGAACAGCGCACTGAACGCCAGTGCAGCAGCAAGAACGGCCAGCGGCTCACCATTCTTCATGCGCGTTTGCATGAGGCGCGCCAGAATGCTGCGCGACGCTCTCTTCCTCTCCCTCTCTGCTTCCCACGCGTCGATCCGACCCCATACGCCGCAGGCGAACCCAGGCGGCGGAACAAGCTCCGGAGGACACGAGAGCGTTCTGGCAATAATGCGTTCCAGTTCTTCCTCTGTCAGATATTGTGTGATCATGCAGCACCTCGCTGGTGCAGGGCTTCTACCTGCTTCTTCAATGCGGCTCGTGCCCGGAACAGCCGGACTTTCGCCGTCCCCTCGGCTACGCCGAGTCGCCCTCCGATCGTCGCAAGAGAGCACTCTTCAGCATAAAACATCATCAGCAGTGCACTGTCTTCCGGAGAAATCTGCGTCATTGCCTCAACGATCTCGTGCTGTTTCCACTCATCGTCCCTGTCTCGTTCAGGAGCAGCCAGGAACCGCTCATCCGGCAGATCTCCGCCTTCGCGCGCCGACTTTCGCCAGTAGTCGACCAGGCAGTTGTACGCAATCGTCATGACCCACGGGAGAAAAGGGCGGCTTCTGTCATACGAGTCAAATCGCCTGTATGCCAGAAAGAAGGCCTCCTGTGCAATATCTGACGCCACTGTCCTTTCCCGGACCTTGCTCGCCAGAAACGCGTACACAGGACGCTCGCTCTCC
>JAPLGI010000076.1 GCA_026390245.1 Caldisericota bacterium | reverse complement strand
GAAATGGCCATGCCCGGCGACAATGTCGTGATGACCGTTACCCTCATGACGCACATCGCCCTGGAGGAAGGCCTCCGCTTTGCCATCCGCGAGGGTGGTCACACGGTTGGCGCCGGCGTCGTCACCAAGATTCTGGAGTAGTCGGGCAGTCATTCATCCAAGGAGTTGCTATGGCGAAGCAGAAAGTTCGTATAAGGCTGAGAGCGTTTGATCACAGAACGCTGGACATTTGGGCTGGGAAGATCGTTGAGATCATCCAGCAGGCGGGAGCTCGCGTCTCCGGACCGATTCCGCTTCCGACCGAGAAGAGCATATTCACGGTGCTCAGGTCGCCGCATGTCGACAAGAAGTCGCGTGAGCAGTTCGAGATGCGCATTCACAAGAGGCTCATCGAGATCACGAATCCAACACCCGAGGTGACCAAGGCGCTCATGGGCCTTGACCTGCCGCAGGGCGTGGACATCGAGATCAAGCTGTAGGCTGGTGGTGAGATGAGCAAGGGAATAATCGGCAAGAAGATCGGTATGACGAGCGTGTTCCATGAAGACAAGTTCGTCCCTGCGACCGTGATACAGGCTGGCCCATGTTTCGTCGTCGACGTGCTCACCAAAGAGCGCAATGGCTATGAGGGGGTCAAGCTTGGGTACGGAGAGGCGCGCGCGTCTCTGGTCAACAAGCCGGAAACCGGAGTGTGCAAGAAGGCCGGTGTACCGACATTGAGACATCTCAAGGAGTTCCGTGGCATGGAAGGGACAGTGGGCCAGAAAGTCGACGTCAGTGTGCTCGATGGGCTCAAAGTCCTTACCATCACGGCAGTCTCGAAAGGCAAGGGATACCAGGGCCCAGTCAAGCGTTGGCACTTCGCAGGCTGGTTCAAGAGCCATGGGTCCAAGGGACTTCGCCGTGTGGGCGCCATCGGGTGCCGCCTGACCCCCGGACGCGTTTTCAAGAACCACAAGATGGCCGGTCATATGGGCTGCCACGTGACGACTGTCACAGGAATCAAGGTAATCGCGGTTGACGTCGAGAAGAACCTGCTTGTGGTCAAGGGCAGCATTCCCGGCGGAGACAACGCGCTCCTGACCATCAAGGCTTGAGAGGTAGAGACATGAGCACTGTGAAGATGATTGATGTCACCGGCGCCGATGCCGGTGAAGTTGAACTCGTCGAAGGACTCTTTGGCTGCAGCATCAGCGAGACGGCCATGTATATGGGCGTCAAGAAGTTTCTGGCTGGGCTGCGCCGCGGGACTGCAAACACCAAGGGTCGCAGCGAGATCAACAAGACAAAGAAGAAGGTCTGGAAACAGAAGGGTACCGGCCATGCGCGTCAGGGCAGCAAGCGGGCGCCGCAGTGGAAGGGCGGAGGTGTTGTCTTCGGTCCCAAGGCCAGAGACTTCACGCTTGACCTGAACAAGTCGACCAGGCGCAGCGCGATCCTTAGTTCGCTGACCCAGCGGGCCGGCGAGAACGCGATTGTGGTCCTGCGTGGACTCAAGCTCGAGCAGCCGAAGACAAAGGCGCTCTTGACGGCGCTCAAGGCTGCGGGCATTCCTGAGAATGCATTGCTTGTCTTTGCTGAGGAGAATGGCGAAGTGGTTCTCTCTGGCCTCAACCTTCCTCGGCTTGGTCTGCTTCACTTCTCGGAGTTGAACGCATATGACGTGCTCCTGCATTCCACGGTTGTCTTTACCGAAGAGGCCCTGAAGGGCGCCGAGGAGGTGTACGCGTGAGCAAAGAGATCCTGCTGTATCCTATCGTAACCGAGAAGAGCATGAGCATGACGGAAGAGGGGAGATACCAATTCATCGTCGTCAAGAACTCTACGAAGATGGAGATCAAGGACGCCGTCGAGAAGATGTTCAACGTGAAAGTTGCTTGGGTTAACGTCCTGAGGACTCATGGCAAGAAGAGGATGCGGAAGGCTTCGATCGGCATAACGCCCTCGAAGAAGAAGGCCGTAGTTGCTCTGATGCCTGGGTTCAAAATCGACGTGATCACTAACGTTTAAGAGGGTGTCCCATGAGTATTGTGAGAACATATAAACCAACGTCTCCGGGAATCCGTTCCAGGAAGACGCTCATTCACACCGAGGTCACCCGGGACACTCCTGAGAAGTCCCTGACCTTTGGCTTGCGCAAGCAGGCTGGTCGAAACAACACGGGCAAGATCATGGTTCGTCACCAGGGTGGTGGCACCCGTCAGCTCTATCGTGTGATCGACTTCGCGCGTGATGTGGACAACATTCCGGGCAGAGTAGCTGAGATCGAGTATGACCCGAACCGGTCTGCCCTGATTGCGCTCGTGCAGTACGCCAACGGCAAGAAGGCATACATTCTTCTGCCGGAGGGCCTGAAAGTCGGCGAAACCATTATGTCTGGTGAGAACGTCGAGATTCGGGCGGGCAACAACACCAAGCTTGCCAAGATGCCACTGGGAACGACCATTCACAACATTGAGCTCTTCCCGGGCAAATCCGCTCATGTAGCGCGTGCCGCTGGCGCTTCAGCTCAGCTTCTGGCAAAAGAAGCTGGTTGGGCGCAAGTCCGCATGCCATCCGGCGAGATCCGGAAGTTTTCCCTGGACTGCAGAGCCACGATTGGACAGGTAGGCAATCTCGATCACAACAAGGAAGTTCTTGGCAAGGCTGGCAATACGCGTCACCGCGGTATTCGTCCGAGCGTGCGTGGTGTTGCCATGAACCCCGTCGACCACCCGCACGGTGGTGGTGAAGGCAAGTCTCCTGTCGGACACGCTGGACCTCTCACTCCCTGGGGTAAGCCGACTCTCGGCTATAAGACCCGCAAGAAGAAGAACCAGTCCGACAAGTATATCTTGAAGCGTATAAACTAGGAGAACGCCGATGAGCGATACGAAGACCAACAAGGGCTTTGTCGAGGAACGTCTGCTTGGCAGGATCCTGGAAATGAATCGAAAAGGCGAGAAGAAGCTCGTCAAGACATGGAGCCGTCGTTCTTTCGTGGTCGAGGAGATGGTAGGGCATACGATTGCCATCCATAATGGCAAGACCCATGTTCCCGTCTATATCTCGAAGGCCATGGTCGGGCACAGGCTTGGTGAGTTTGCTCTCACCCGCAACTTCCATGGTCACACTGTTCCAACGGCGCGCACAAGCGCATTGAGGTAGGTGCAAGATGGAAGTATTTGCGAAACTCGAACACATTCGGCTTTCTCCTTTCAAGACACGCCTGGTGGCTGACCTTATCAGGGGAAAGAATATTGACCAGGCGGTTGCGATTCTCGACTCGCTGCCCAACCGGCCTGCCGTTACCATCAAGAAGGTCATGCTTTCTGCCGCTGCCAATGCCGAGAACAATTTCAAGATGAACCGTGACACGCTGTACGTGTCAAAGATTCTCATCGATGGGCAGGGTGGAGTCAAGAGAGTCTCCCCGAGAGGTATGGGTCGTGCGGACATAATCCGCAAGCCACTCTCCAGGATCTATATCTGCGTAGCTGAGAAAGAGGAGGCTTAGGTGGGCCAGAAAGTACATCCGTATGGATTCAGGCTTGGCATTACCCAGGATTGGGAATCCAAGTGGTTCGCATCGAAGAGGAACTACAGTGAGTTTGTTCTGGAGGACTATCACATCCGCCGGGAGATTGGCAAGATTGAGCGCGACTTCGCCATCTCGGAGATTGAGATCATGAGGAAGGGTTTCAACGTCACTGTGCGCTTGCACAGCGCGCGTCCTGGTGCCCTTATTGGCCGGAACAAGGCCGAGCTTGAGAAGATCGAGGCGAATCTCAAGAAGACGCTGACGAACAAGCAGGAAGTCCTGCACGTCGATGTTAAGGAGATCAAGCACCCCGATCTCGACGCCAAGATTCTGGCACAGAGCATTGTTGCAGATATCGAGAAGCGTGTTTCCTACAAGCGCGCTATGAAACAGGTCATCAAGCGTGCGATGAGAGCTCGCGCAGGCGGTATCAAAGTTCAGTGCAGTGGCCGTCTCGGCGGAGCCGAGATTGCGCGCACCGAGTGGTATCGTGAAGGGCGCGTACCGCTTCAGACCTTGAAGGCTGACGTAACCTACTCTTATGTGCCGGCTCTTATCAAGTTCGGCCGCATTGGAGTCAAGGTGTGGCTCTACAAGGGAGATGCACCCAAGAGGGTCTTCTTCAGTGAGGACGTAGACTGAGCTAGGAGAGGTCATCATGCTATTACCTGTGAGAACCAAGTTTAGAAAGATGCACCGTGGAAGGATGCGCGG